>CAZZYB010000011.1:0-9399 GCA_964658125.1 uncultured Acetobacteraceae bacterium
GAAAATTCGACGAGAGGCATCAGAGAGCGCTCACCCGGTACTACCTGGCCGCCGGGGTTGGAGGAGTGGCTGTCGGAGTCCACACGACACAGTTCGCCATTCGTGATCCTTCTATTGGTCTATATCAACCTGTTCTCGAACTAGCGCGTGAAGAGATCAAAGATCGCGACATCCTGTCCATCGCGGGCGTTTGCGGCCGCACAGAACAAGCGCTGGCAGAGGCCCGACTTGCGCTCGATCTTGGATATCAAGCCGTGTTGTTGAGCCCCGGTGGAATGGACTCCCTAAGCTTCTATGAACTGCTGGACCGCGCGCGCGCCGTCGCCGAAATCATTCCGGTGATCGGCTTCTACCTGCAGCCCTCGGCCGGCGGTCGCATTCTTCCCATTGATTTCTGGCGAAAGTTCGCGGAGATCGAAAATGTTGTTGCCATCAAGATTGCCTGCTTCAACCGCTACCAGACTCTCGACGTTATTCGTGCGGTGGTGGAGTCCGGGCGCGAAAAAGACATCGCTCTCTATACCGGCAACGACGACAACATCATCGCCGACCTGTGCACCACTTGGAAAATCGGCGATGCCGCGGTTCGGATGGCCGGCGGCCTGCTGGGACACTGGGCCGTCTGGACTCACGCTACCGTACAGGTCTTCGAAAGCATTCGCCTGACTCATGGCAAGGCCACCATTGCCTCGGAGTGGCTCACACTCGGCCAGGAAATCACGGATATGAACGCGGCAATCTTCGATCCGGCGAACGCTTTTCACGGATGCATTTCCGGCGTCAACGAAGTTCTAGCACGACAGGGCCTGATGGCGGGCCGTTGGTGCCTTGACCAAACCGAACAGCTCTCCCCTGGCCAGGTGGAAGAAATTACCCGCGTTTGCCAGGCCTACCCTCACCTCACAGACGAAGATTTCATCCTTAAGCACCGGGACGAGTGGCTCTCCTGAACTCCGCCCACACACCGGTAACATCGAAAGGATCACAATGAGCGTCACGAGGCGGTCTCTCTTTACTCTCCTTCCTGCAGCCGTCGCGGCTCCTTCCCTGCAGGCATCTGACCCGGATTTCGGAAAAGCGGCACTCCTCTCCAGCATCTTTTATCTCAAAGATGCCAAGGTGCTTGGCAGCCCAGAGGACCATTACATTCCCGCGCTGGACGGAAGCATCCACACCGCTTTCAACATAAAGCTGCACGAAACGGAACTCGCTCCGCATGCCGAGGCCGATCCACCTCATAAACATCGAGGAGAGGAACTTTTCATGGTGCGCGAAGGCATCCTGCAGGTAGAAATAGCCGGCAAAACATCCAATATCGGCCCGGGGGATCTCGCCTACGTAGCCTCCAATATCGAACATGCCACGCGCAACGTGAGCGGCGAATGGGTCAAGTACTTCGCCCTGCTTCTCGGTTCGCCAAAGCCGTAAATCGAGGGGGCGGCCATGAGCGGTATAGACGCGTTGACACCTCGCAGCGGCGACACCATCTTCTATGGATGGTGGATCGTGCTGGCGGCATTCCTCAATCTGTTCTTCTCGGTTGGAACCGTGTACTATGGCTTTCCCGTGTTCTATCAGTCGCTCATCGCGGACCTTGGCTTCAGTCGATCGGAGGTCACGCAGGGCTTTCTTCTTGGCGCTCTCATCATCGGCCTTCCCGCTGGTCTCGCAGCCGGTACGTTGATCGATAAATACGGTGCCCGCCAAATCATCCTTGCAGGTGTTGGTCTCATCGGAGCGCCCTTGATCCTTATGGGCTTCATCCATCATCTCTGGCAGTACGAAGTACTCTGCGGTGCTGAAACCCTTGGCTATACCCTCGCCGGTCCTATCGCCAACCAGGTACTCGTAGCTCGCTGGTTCTCTATAAAACGCGGCCGCGCGATGGGATACGCTTATCTCGGTCTGGGTCTGGGTGGCGTCATTGCGCCGCCCACGGCAAGCTGGCTCATCCGGCATATCGGTTGGCGATCAGCTTTGGAGACGATCGGCTCGATCACGCTGCTTATCCTTTTCCCGATAGGAATCTTCGTGACCCGGTCTGATCCCGCCGATAAAGGTCTCCTTCCGGACGGTGTTTTCAAGCAGCACATCAAAATACCTTCTACCTTACCGCCGAGAAAGCCTTCGATTGCGCATGCCATTCGTACACTCAACTTCTGGTTGCTGCTTGCCGGCTCTACGCTCGTCATGGGATCCATCAACACGGTCATTCAACACTTCGTCCTGTTACTCAGAGATAAGGGCTACACCGTCAGTTCGGCGTCCCTATATTCGTCTCTGCTGCTGACAGCCAGTCTGGGCGGCCGGATCCTGGTTGGATATCTCGCAGATCGATTTATGAAGAAAAACATCATGACCTTTTTCTACATGTCCCTTGCGTTGGCCATTCCTCTGTTGATCCTGGCTCGGCATCCACTCGCCGCTTTCAGTTTCGCCATCGTCTTCGGTATCTCCATGGGCGCCGATTACATGCTCATCCCATTGGTTACCGCCGAGTGCTTTGGCATAGAAACCCTTGGAAAGCTTCTCGCTCTGATCATCATGGGCTGTTCGATCGCCCAGTGGTCGGCGCCATGGGTAGCCGGAAAAATCTTCGACGCCACCCACACCTACCACGTCGTCTGGATACTTTCGGCATGCGCCGCAGCAACAGGAGCGGTCGCGATTTTCTTCATTCGACCATCCTCAAATCAAATATTTCCCGATGAGGTCTAGCTTAGCCATGTCGATTCAGCAGAATACAATTTCAACTGTCGAGGAGTTGGAAGAAAACCTTAGCGAACCGACGCCGGAGACCATCGAAGCGATGGCAGCGCTGCGCGGAGACATTGTCATCCTTGGCGTTGGCGGAAAAATGGGTCCCACCCTCGCGCGCATGGCAAAGCGAGCGTCCGTGCTTGCCGGAAGCAATCGCCGCATCATCGGCGTATCCCGCTTTGGCAGTGGTGACCTCGAGAAGAAGCTCCATTCTTGGGGAATCGAAACACAGACTTGCGACCTGCTCGATCACGAAGCCTATGCTGCTTTGCCAGATGCTCCAAACGTTGTGTTTATGGCAGGCATGAAGTTCGGCTCGACCGGAAATGAGTCGACGACCTGGGCCATGAATAGCTTCGTGCCCGGCTTGGTAGCCGAGCGCTACCGTGGCAGTCACATCATCGCCTTCTCCACGGGAAACATCTACGGCCTGACGCAGGTAAACCGCGGTGGTTCACGTGAAACCGACACGCCCAACCCCGCCGGCGAGTATGCCATGAGTTGTCTCGGCCGAGAGCGCATCTTCGAATACTTCAGCCGCCGAGATTCAACCCCACTGTCTTTCATCCGCCTCTACTACGCCACCGAACTGCGCTACGGCGTTCTGGTCGACGTGGCCAACATGGTCAGGAACCGCGAACCCGTCTCCGTCGCGATGGGCCATTTTAATGCCATATGGCAGGCAGACGCGTCCGCCATCAGCCTGCAGACGTTTGCCGAAGCGAACGTTCCACCCTTCGTGCTGAATCTCGCGGGACCGGAAACTCTAAGCGTGCGAAGAATCGCCGAAGAATTTGGAGATTACTGGAACGAACCCGTTCAGTTTACCGGCGAAGAATCCGCCGACGCACTATTGAGCAACTCACAAAAGTGCTTCCGCCTTTTCGGATACCCGCAAACCACATCGGCACAGATGACCCGGCGGATCGCGAAATGGGTAGAAGAAGGTGGTGAAAGCCTATCAAAGCCAACACATTTCGAATCCCGAAGCGGCAAGTTCTAACCCTCCGAGACAACATCGTTGCTTATCCAGGAGTAGTGATATGAAGTTCTGCCACTTGCTTTTATCCGCGGTTCTGCTCTCCCCGGCTGCGCTCCATGCGCAGACCTTAACCCCCGGCGGCCTCAGCCATCAGAAGACCTTCACCGATCCCGCATGGATGAGGCAGGGCATCGTCATGTCAGGCGACTGGGAAGGCCTCGCTTTTCGAGCGCGCAAGGGAGGCCAGGGTGAAGGCGGAGTCGCAGAGGATCTCACCGAGCAGTTTCAACTCCACCATACTCGTGAGGTTGCGCTCAATCTCAAGAGGACCGGCATCACCCTCGTCCACCTCAACTTCTATAAGACCGGCCTGACCACCGATGGTGGCGACATCGAAGTCACAAGAAAGTTCATGCGCCTATGCAAAGAACAGGGCATTCGCGTCGACCTGTACATCGGCGGCACCATCTTTGCCGACACTCTGCTGCATAACATGCCGGAAGCCGAGGCATGGGTCAACAGAGACGAGACCGGCGCACCCTTGCGCTATATGGACGCGGCCTATCGGTATCTACCCGACTTCAATCATCCGGGTTATGTCACCTATCTCCAATCCGTGATCCACAAAGCGATCGTGGAACTGCACCCCGACATGCTTCATTTCGATAACTTCTCACTGTCCGCGCCGCCTCATACCGCTTCAACGCCGGACGTGAATCGCCGCTTCCGCGAATTTATCGAAAAGAAATTCACCCCCGCGCAGCGCCAGGAACGGTTCGGATTTTCCGATGTCTCGGGTATCCTTGTCCCGACATGGAAGGGCATCTCGAATCCAGAAACGCTCTCTCCCCTTACCGACCCCGTCGTCGAAGAGTGGATCGACTTTCGCTGCGGCGACCTCGCGGAGTACTACGGAAAGATCGCCGATTATGCGCGGTCGCTCGATCCAAACATCGCCATCGAACTCAATCCCCACGGCATCTATGGCAACAACCGCTCGTACCTCTACGGGATAGATCATGCCCGGCTCGTGCCACATGGCTCTGCCTTCTGGACCGAAGAAGAGAACGACGCCCAGGTCACCGATGATGGAATTCTTATCTCTAAGATTCGCTCATACAAGTTGGCTACGCACCTCGGCGAAACCCTGCTTACCTCTACAGGTCCTTCACCCACGAATTCGGCCAGGCATTCCTACCTAATCCAACTCGCCGAATCAATGGCATTCAACCGCAACTGTCTCGGTCTCATAGGCGAGAACAAAGACGCCATCAATTGGCCCCCGGACCTCCTCAAGTACATCCGCTTCTATCACGACCAAAACCAATATTTCCAGGATCGATCTTCCGTCGCGGATGTCGCCATCCTGCGCTCGTTCCCCTCCCTGTCATTCAACAGCAAAGGTCCCCAGCTACAGGTCACACTGATGGAGCAGTTGCTGATCCAATACAAGATCCCCTTCGACTACGTACTGGATGCCGACCTTCAAGACCTGTCCCGCTATCACGTCCTCATTCTTGCCGACCAGGAGGCACTCTCCGATGTGGCCCTGGAACAAATTGGACAATATGTGCGCAACGGCGGCGGGCTCGTTTCCACAGGTGCAACTGCGCAATTCACCGAATGGCACAGGACCAGAATCCCCGCACGTACAGCGGGTCTTCTCGGCTTTTCTTTATTGCAGGATGAGTCGCAAAAGCCACTGAACATCGGCAAAGGCAAAGTCGTGTATCTTGACGCCGTCATCCCGGCTCTCGGGTATCCCAACGTGGCGGCGGATGGATCTCTTCCCATCCAGGGTGACGGCTACCGTAATTCTTACTGGAAACTACCCCGCAACTCCGATCAGATCGTAAGGTCCATCCAGAACGTGTCCGATAAGCCGCTTTCCATAATCTTCGCGAACGCCCCGCTCACCACTATCATGCAACTGACAACCGATGCAGCGGGCGACCAGCAGATCCTCCACTGGGTCAACTTCGACTCGAACACAAAGACGCCCGCAACGCGTGTCTCGCTTTTGTTGAACGAGGGCAGACATGCCACCTCCGTAAAGCTCGTTTCTCCTGATCAAGAATCGCGACAGTTGGCATTTTCGGAGAAAGATCACCGGCTTACGTTTGAGCTCCCACAAAATACGGTTTACGAAATGGGCATAATTTCTCTCTCGCCAAGTTCGCTTCCGCAACGCTAGTATGGCGGATACTAGACTCCTCGCCCACCGCCCCACCTGCCAAAGAGGCGGCTCACAAACAATGCTGGACTACCGCTGCTCCCGCAGTAACCCCGGAAACCAATGGGCAGCGTTCTCGTGGTAAATCTTACGAAGGATGGCCTTCGGTAGATCGAGCCCCTTCACCTCATAGGTCTTATAGTGCGACGTGTCGGTGGTAGCCAGGAAGTTCCAGTCCGACTTATAAGTTTTTTCCCAGGTCACCCACGAATTCGGATGATCGAAGTAGATCCCGTTGTCCGTCCCATAAATAATCCTATCCTGATATTTTGTGATGAATGCAATCATTACTTCGCGTGGTTGCATCTTGAAGTAAGGCATTCTGGCAGCTAAGTCCACCGCAAAGTTTGGATACCTGTCAAGGTGTTCACCCAACTGGCGAAGATTGGATTCCATGCTCCCGAGATGAGCTCCCACCACGCGTAAATCTGTATTTTTTTCCAGCAGACGGTCTCGAGCCTGGAGGATCTCTGCCTTGGTTGGAGCCCCGGTTTTCCGGTACATATAGAGTTCCGGGTGCTGCAAAAGATACTCATAGTCCGGCGCGACCGGATTGGGCGCTTGCCAGACAGAGTCGGGGTCAGCCAAGTGGGCGATCAGTGTTTTATGATGGTCCGCAATATCTTTCAGGATCGGATCGAACGCAGCATTATCCGCCATAATGTACTTGCCTGAAGCGTCCCGGATCTCCATCCCGACATTTTTGTACAGCTTTACAGCGACCGCTCCACGCGCGAAGTCCTGGTTGAGCTTGCTGATCGCTGCTTGTTTGAATCCGGAAGTCCCAAAAGTGTATGGATCGAACGATGTACACATCGCGACTCGGTGATTGCTTCCGGCGACTACGCTCCACGCAGCGTCAGTCTCTTTATTCAGATCCTTCATATCTGGATCAGTATCGTCTGGGACCACAATATCGAGGACATGCAAGTTAAGACGATCCAGCGTGGCGTAAAAACCAGCACTTGGATAGTAGACGTGTACATGCGCATCGATGGGATCTAGCTCCGCAAAACGCTTCAACTCTTGATCGGAGAAGTGTTCGCTTATTTCACTGTGCGCAGATCCTAAAGCCAAGTTCGATGATCCTGGTGTCTGACCGCCGCTGACGGATGCTGTGGCCGATAGGAGTAGAAGGGAAAGCAGAATTTTCATTACTCTTCCTGACATTCAAGGTGGGATGACGTTGTTAGAAGTTGAAACATGCCGCGCACCGAAAAGATTCGTGGCTAATTCAAAGCCGTCAAATCTTTGCCGGCATCGTTCAGGGGGTGCTTCGGTTCAGAACTCGGGATTCGGATGAGAAGCATTAAGCAGGCCGTACCCACAAGTGGCAGCAGGCCTGCTACAACAAAAGCCGGCCGGTACGAAAATCGGTCTACAGTGAAGCCAATTGCAAACGTAAAAAGAACTCCCGCCATGCCGGCCGCAAAGCCGCTTATCCCGGTGACGGTGCCCACAACCTCCTGCGGAAAAAGATCGGAAGGAAGTGTAAGTCCCATCGTGGACCAACTCGCATAGCCCCACAGCGCGCAACAGACGAGAATCATGGCCGAGTGTGCACTATCGACGCGGGCTGCGGGGATGCCCGCCAGGATCGGCACACAGCTCGCTATGCAAATCCACAGGCGTGCCCGGAAAACCGGCATGCCGCGGCGAATCAGGTAGCTGGAGAGAAAGCCTCCCGTGAAGTTTCCAATATCGGCAGCAACAAATGGCATCCACGCAAATAAAGCAATCTGCTTCAGGCTGAAGCCGCGAGCATCACTTAAATACTGGGGGAGCCAGAAGACATAAAACCATCCAATCGGATCGGTTAAAGCGCGGCCAAGCACGACTCCCCATAGGTTCCGGTTCCGTGCCAGATGGAGCCAACGCTGCGGCAGACTTCTTTTTATCTCGGGCACTTGCTCATGGCCGGCGCGAATGAAGGCCGTCTCTTCAACCGTGACGCGCGGATGGCGATCGAGAGGGTGATAAACCCGGAGCCACAGAAAGAGCCAGATAAAGCCAAGACCACCGGAGAAGACGAAGGACCAGTGCCAACCGAAAGAGATGGCGATCCATGGGATCAAGATGGCGGCAAGTGCGCCGCCGACGCTAGATCCGCTGTCGAAAATAGCGACGGCGATACTCCGTTCTTTGCTTGGAAACCACTCTGCAACAGCCTTGCTTGCACCGGGCCAGTTCAATCCTTCGCCCATACCCAGCAGGAAGCGCATTGCCGCAAAACCAGCCACAGACTTCGCGAATCCCATCGCTATATTGACAAGCGACCACCAGACCACAGCGGTGGTCAACCCGATGCGCGTTCCGACCGCATCGAGAAAGATTCCGCCGAGCAACCATGTAATCGCATAAGAAAGTTGAAATGCTCCGATGATTTTCGCAAGGTCCCCGTGCGACAGGTGATATTGCGCCGCAATCATCGGCGACAAAACAGAGAACGTTTGTCTGCTTATGTAATTAATTGAAGTCGAACAGAAGAGAGTCCAAACAATCCACCAACGAGTGCGCCCCATCCCGGCATTTTTTTTGCGAGGTTTTTCGGTAAGTGCAACACCAGGATTGGAGAACGTCATCGTTGTCGGCCTCTTATCAGTCCGCTATATGGGTTGGCCAATCCTTACCGCTGGAACGAAACGATTGAATGCTTCCCTCACGCGAGGTGTCCCCAAGCCCGGCTAACTGAGGAATGCATCGAGTTCGGTTGCCGCGTCCTCATCAAGGTATACCGTTGCCCCGGGATGTTCACGCAGAATGGTTGCGGGACACGACACCGATATGCGCTCCTCCAACGTGCGGCGCAAGATGGCAGCCTTCCGCTTCCCCGGCACAGAGACGATCAATGTGGGGACTCTCAGTATCGCCGGAATGGTGAGGGTGATAGCGCGCTCCGGTACCTCGTCAGGGCTGGCGAACCATCCTTCCGCGGTCTGCTGCAGCCGGCAGGCATTGTCCAGTTGCACAACCTTCACCATCAAGGGATCGTCGAAGTCAGCCACATCAGGATCGTTGAATGCAATATGCCCATTCTCACCGATACCGAGCATGCACAGTTGCGGATCCGCCAATGTCAGCTCCCGCGCATAGGATTCGCAGGTCTCCTGCAGGTTCGATGATGTACCGTCGATCTCGAAAAACTTCCGCAGATGCACCTTCTCCGTCAAGTTACGGCGAAGGTATCCACGGAAGGACGCGGGGTGCTCGATCGAGAGGCGAACATACTCATCCAGGTGAAAGCCAGCAACCTGATTCCAGGGCACACCTTCCATCCGGGTGAGGGCCTCAAGTGTGTCCAACTGAGAGGCACCCGTCGCGAAGATGGCGGGAATCGACCGGCCGCCTCGCCCCAGACTCATAAGAACGTCCGCTGCGGCTTTGGCTGCCGCGACCCCCATTGCCTCACGGGTCGGATGAACTT
>CAZZYB010000011.1:9409-23021 GCA_964658125.1 uncultured Acetobacteraceae bacterium
CTTCGAGCCTGAGAGTACCGACTCTGCCATGACGTACCTGCCCTACCTCGACACTCATTCTGTGAAACTCCTTTGAACAGCAAACCGATCCTGAGCGCGACCTCCGAAGAAACGTCCGCGCTCTGCCCAGGACATTGTGGCGTATACCCGCTACCCTGTAATACGTGAAAAAAATATCCCGTGTCAAGTATATTTTCTCATTATTAGAAATATTTTCCCGCAGTGTGCTCTGAATTCACTTTAAATATCCCTCTGGTTGCCCGATTGGCATTTATATTTGTACTTCGAGTATTCGTGAAAACTTCCCGTGCTGAGTGAGATGGAGCGCAATGAAGAGACAAAAGACCGCTAAAGTGGGCCTTCGTGAGATTGCCGAGCTCGCTCAAGTCAGCGTCGCCTCTGTTTCCCGCGTTCTCAATGGAAACAGCCGGGTTGATCCCACAATCAGGAAAGTCGTTCTCAATGCCGCGACCAAACTGGATGTCGACCTTTCGCAGCGAAACAAAGCAAAGGCTTTGGCCTTCCTTCTCAGCAATCGCGTCATGCTGCACCCGTTTCATTCCCGTGTGCTGAGCGGCGCAGAAGCGTATTGTGCTGCGCACGGGTGGGACATCGTGTTCCTCTCATTCAATTACTCCCCAAACTCACCCTCCGAAGAGCTGCATCTTCCCAAAGTCGTCCAGCGACGTGACGTCATCCGCGCGGTCATTTTGGCTGGAACCAATTCGACAAACCTTACCGACCTGCTCGACCATAAGGGCATACCCTACGTTGCTTTGGGCAATAACATTCTTGGTCAATCGGAGGGATCGAGAAACGACCTGATCTTTTCTGACGACATGCAGGGCGGACAGGATATGACTAAGTACCTGATATCGCTCGGCCATCGCGACATCTGGTTCGTCGGCAACGTTCGTCTTCCCTGGTTTGCCCGCTGCTTTGAGGGCTACTCGCGGGCCATGGAAGACGAGAATCTGGAAGTGCGTTATTCGAGTACTGATTCTGAGGACGACACGGAAGTTGGCTACCTGGGAACAAAATCCCTTCTGGCTCGAGGAGAGCCAGTGACAGCAATTTTTGCAGGTAACGATTCGACCGCTCACGGCGTATACCGTGCACTCCGCGACAGCGGTCTCAAAATCCCCGACGACGTAAGCGTAGTTGGCTGCGACGATACGATCGGCGCCTGGCTCTACCCGGGTCTCACCACATTGCGCGAGTTCCCGGAGCAGCTAGGTAAGCAAATGGTGGAGTTGGTGCTCAATCGCATAGCTAGGCCCGGTCTAGAGCCGCAACGCATCACCATTCCAACAGAGTTGATCAAGCGAGAATCCTGCCGCCAGATTCCAGCTATTCCAGGCTATGCGTCAGAGACGTCAATGCCCGCGGATAAGTTGGAGCGGAGCATCGTCGGAACCAGGAACTAAGCGAGGTCAAGTCTTGCCCGCATCCTATTTGGCCACGCTTTGGAGAATTCACACCAAAGTCCCGTCCGATTCCAAGGCTCCGTACGTAACGCTCAAAACTTCAGCGCTGTAAGGGTAGACATAGAAAAACCTGATCAGGAACTTCCAAGCTTTAAGCGATCGCTGCTCGTGCGTACAGGGCACATGAGTTGTATATCTTCAACTAACAGCTAGAAAAGCCGCAGTCCCCTAGGTGCGGAGCGCCAATTGTGAAATGTTCTAATTAGCAGGTTTCAATTAACGTCTTCAGCGATAGATCGTTCAGGCGCCCCTTGCAATCTGAATTCCAATACCCAATCTCTAAGTTATTCAACATAAACAACTTATTGGAGTAAGTTGCCCCCCAGGGATTCAGAAATGCTGCAAACAAAGAAGTTCGACGCTTTTTCCACAGCGATACCCGCACAAATACCCTACGCTGAAAAGGGGGTTCACACCCCGACTATTTTGCACTTCTTCGTACCTTCTCGGCCACTGCGGACATTCGCAGGGTTCATCGCTTCCGCTCCCATGGACATCCGCCTTGAGCTTCGCTTGCCAGAGACGCTGCCGCAAAGCCCGTGTCAATTCCGTTCCAGAATGGAAACAAGTTGCCACAGCCAATGCTACCCGCGAGGCCGTGGCTTGAGAATCTGCCGCATCTTTTTCATCAGCTCTGAGGCATTGTGAATCTCCAGCGCATTGGGAAGACAGTGCTCCAAATAGACGACCAGGTTCTTGCTGCGGCCTACTGCGCTTCGGAAGACGAGCCCTTGGATGGATCGTGCGCGCAACAGATCACCCATTTCCATCGATGGGGTTAGGTCGTCTGGTGCAAGGCAGTTCTGCCCGATGGCCAGCAGGTTCGGGGGCAATCCCTTATTGGTGAATTCCAGCACCCTATCCAGAGAAGCGGTTACGCCAAAGACGATGCGCGGGTACTTGTCGAGAGTGATCTGGGCATTGCCGCCAAGGCGCTGTTTCCTCGCGAGCACCTCCCCGGAAGCGGCGCTATCGGACTCCGCCAGAAAGACAGCTCGGGTTCCAACTGAAGCGAACCGGCCATCCCTTCTGGCTCGTTGAAGCCCGATTGCCAAGACGGTAAGGATGTTCGATGATGGTATCGGGACGGTGACGCGCCGTCCTGGGGTGTGGAAACCCCTTCAAACCGAACGTGTGCCGAGAGGCGCACGACGCTTCCCTCTGCCTTTGCGGTCGGGGAGCCTGTGACGTATGTCCAGGCCCCCAAAGCTAAAGGTCACAGGAACCGCTCGGTTTGACGGTTTTCCAACTCCCCGATCACGGGTTTAAGGGTAATTTGCGGGGGCGTACCGCAGAGATTTTCCCTAACGAGTTGGATAGTCGTCGTTGCGCTTGGTAGAGGGATAGAAGCGAAGCTCGTGTGATGGGCAATACCTACGCGATAGACATCCTCTTCCGATACGCTGCAACGCGCACGGCTACGAGGCTTGAACATGAGCGCTGATTACTTCCTGGATTTCCCTAGAGATGAAGGAAAGAGGCTTCTCCTCCCTACGAAATGTGCCGTCTCGATTACCTGCTATGAGTCATCCGAGCTACGGCAAGCTGTCGTAGCGTCTGTCGAAAAGTCTTTGTACGCACTCGCATTGTCCGGAATGGACCTTCGAGCTCTCGATGGGGTCACCGTAGCGCTTGATACCCGGAAGGCCGCCTGCGAAATGCAGAGTTTGCCGGATGGAGCGGTTCCATTGGAAATGAATGACCACCCGGAAACTATGGAACTTGCCCGAACGGTTGCAGTGAGGCGAGGCGATGAGTTCCGCTTTCACATCGTTCTGCGAGCGGGTCTTGGCTTGATGACACTATCACCACACGCTGAGGAGCAGACGCTGGCGTTCGGATGTATCGCTCACGAAGCGGCCCATGTGGAGCATGAGGGGCATCTCTACAGAACTTTTCCAGATGCCTACGGTCGTGTGCTCGACTGTGGCGATCGATCCAGACAAACGTTCATAAAGGCGCTCGATGTTTGGAGCGAATATGCAGCCTGTCGATCCTCGGCGGAATACCGTCCGGAAGCACTAGGAGATTTCGAAAGTGCATTCTGCCTCGCGCTTGATGGAAGCCGCTCAGCATCGCGGAGGTGGATCGAAAGTTTCCGAGACGGCGGAAGAGCGACAGATACGTTCCGAGAAATCCAACAAGTCTTCGGGGACGCGTTCATCTGTGCCGGTTACCTGTTCGGCCATCTCCACGGATTGGAAGTGCATGAACCCCAAGAAGGAACTGCCGCAAGACAGCTTCTCTCGGAGAATCCGTCAGTAGCGGCGGTAATTGACCGATTGGGAAGGGTGCTGCACGAGCTCTGGCTCTCCGAGTTCGCCTGGAGGTCCATCGACGTGTTCGCGCCAATCTACGATCTAATATGCGAGATGATGGCGTTGTACGGCATGGCTTTCGCGCGGCACGGAGACGAATGGCGAATAGTGATGAGCGACGAAGCATCCGGGACGCCAGCGCTGAGAGACTTCCTCCTGTCCAACGCCCAGGGCCAGTAAAAATTCAGATGGTCAGTAAACCTGCTGCCGGTAAGCCCTAAGGGCCACGGGCCACTATCTTCTCCGCGCCGCCATTACTAATGTGTCTATGATGTAGCGGCTTCCTTAGGCGATAGATAAAGATAATCGACGCCAACACTAGATGGGTATCACAGAAATGACTACCTTCCCGTATCCGAGTTTCCATTCGATTGCGTTTTCATAGGCCCTGGGCGAGTCCTCAAACACCGCAACGGCATTCACAAACGTGCGAAGTGTTCCAGCGTCGAGCAAATTTCGGATCTCCGTGAGTTGGTCGTGGTTGGGTTCAACGATAAAAAACGCTTCCTTGACTCGCTGCTCCATCTGTCCTTCGGCATCGGCGGCGATCGTTACCATACGGCCGCCCGGTTTGAGGACGGCCCACGAGCGGCTAAGCGTCTCACCGCCGACGGTATCGAACACCACGTCCAAGTCGCTCACATGGTCCTCAAAGCGAACTGTCTTGTAGTCGATCACCTCGCTCGCTCCCAGGTCCTTGAGAAGAGCTGCGTTTCGCTGAGATGCCGTCGCTATGACAGTTGCTCGACGCTGGACGGCAAGTTGCACTGCAAAAAGTCCAACTGCCCCTGAGCCCCCGTGAATGAGTACGCGGTCCCCCCGTTGAATCTTGGCTTTCTCAACGAGGCCTTGCCACGCCGTGAGTGCCCCAATCGGAACGCTGGCCGCCTCAGCAAAGGAAAGACGTGTGGGTTTGGCAGCTACCCAGGTCGGTTTGGTGAGGCAGTACTCGGCGGTCGAACCTTGCCCAAACCAGTCGTTCATCCCAAAGACTTCATCTCCGATCGACTGACCAGAGACATCGTCCCCAAGTTCTACCACCACACCCGAGAACTCGTGTCCTGGAATGGCAAGCTTTCGTTCCTGGCCCTCCGGCGTATGCGTCGTTGGATACCAGAGCAACTCGGTTGGGGTAACGCCAGCCGCGTAAACCTGAACAACAATCTCTCCTCTTCCCGGTTTGGGCCTCGGCACATCTGCCGGGACGAGAATCAGTGTGTTCTTTGACGAAACAACTTGCATTGCCTTCATAGTGTGCTTCCTTTCAGGGTGGTTGGTCGATTGTGTGAGATCAAGATGGAGGCCAAGCGGGACTAGTGCGCGGCGGCGCCACTTGCGCCGATTGCAGTCTTCTTCATAAATATCAAGGCGAGAATGCTTGCAAGCAATACGCAGCCAAGGAGCAGAAAACAGTCGCTATACGCTTGAAGATAGGCTTCTCTGCGTACAACGCCGCTGATCGCGCCTAACGCCTGCATGTGAGCGGTCGAAGTGTCCATACCATGGGACGAGAAGTAAGTACTCAGTTGTTCCATACGCTCGCGAGTGGCAGTCGAATAGAGTGAAACAGCTTCGCCGACACGTGCAGAGTGAAAACGCTCTCGAACGGAGAGAAGGGTCGAGAGTCCTGCGATTCCTATGGAGCCGCCAATGTTTCGCATCATGTTGAACAACGCCGATGCAGCACCGCTTTCGCGACCCTTGGCCATACCGGCTGTCGAAACAGATGAGAGTGGCACCATAATCAGCGGCTGCCCCAACGCCCGAATCAGCAAGGGGAAATGAAACTGTGGGCCGGCGAACGATAGGCTTAGGTGTGCTGTCAAGAACGAGCTACCGCCGAACAGCAGGACTCCCAAGCCAATGATCCAACGCGCATCGAAACGCCGCATAAGTTTTGGAACGATCGGGATGATCAAGAGTTGCGGTACGCCGAGCCAAATAATAACGGAGCCGATTTGAAGAGCGTTATAACCATGTATCTGCCCAAGGTATACGGGCAGTATGTAGACCACACCATATAAGCCGACTCCGAGGATTACATTGACAACGCTTCCCAGCCCAAAATTTCGGCGTCCAAACAATCGCAAATCAACGAGGGGCTCTTTGGAACGCAGTTCGATGAGCACGAAGAGGCCGATGCTCACTACAGCGATTATCGCAAGTCTGAGGATACCGGGATCGCCGAACCAGTCTTTACGGTTCCCATCTTCAAGTACGATCTCAAGTGCGGCCAAACCAACCCCCATCGTGAGGATGCCCCACCAGTCGCCTCTCTTTAGAAGTGCCAGATTTGGCAGCTGTTTTTCCATCGTGAACCACACTGCAGCGATCAGCATCAAACCTGGAATGACATTGAGGTAGAAGATGAAAGGCCAGCCATAGTTCTCAGTGAGCCAGCCGCCGAGCAGTGGACCGATAGCCGGCGCGAACGTTGCGGTCACGCTAAACAGAGCCATTCCGATAGGCTGTTTTGACGTCGGAAGGTACTGCAGGATCACAACAAATGACAGTGGGATTAGAACCCCACCGGTAAATCCCTGTAGGACTCGAAACGCTATCATTAGCTCTAACGATCGTGCCTGACCGCAGCACACTGAGAAAACGACAAAGAGTATAGAGTTCACCAGCAGATAGTTCTTCAACGAGAAGGCCGACGAGAGCCATGCCGTAAGAGGGATGACGACGATCTCCGCCACAAGATATGCAGTAGGAACCCAGGAGATTTCATCAGAACTGGCTCCGAGAGTTCCAGCGATGTCTCGAAGCGATGAATTGGTGACGATGATGTTGAGGACGGCCATGAAGCACCCGAGCAAGACTCCAAGCACTGAAATCCACGTCTTCACCGAAACCACGTCTGTGGCCGGTACTTGCAATGTTTGGCCCGATGAAGGGTTGAATGAGGGTGTTGACATGAGACCTCTTTGCTACCGAGTCGCTACGGTTACTACAGCAGACATGCCGGGGGAAAGAAGCCCCTCATAGCCGCTGACACTCTCTTGGTCGAGGATAATTTTCACGGGAACGCGCTGAACGATCTTCGTGAAGTTACCTGTGGCATTATCCGAAGGAAGCAGGGCAAACTCGTTCCCTGAGCCTGGTGCAAGACTGTATACATGGCCAGAAAACTTGTGATGCGGAAAGCTGTCAATTTGGATCTCGACCGCTTGCTTCTCCCGCATGTTCGCGAGCTGCGTTTCTTTAAAATTTGCGACTACCCACGGGCGATCTTCGACGATCGCCATAATCGGTTGGCCAACCTGAATTCTCTGCCCTGTTTCTACAGACTTGCGTCCTATGCGACCCGGGACGGGCGCTCGAAGTACGGTGTACGAAAGTTGGAGGCGAGCATCCTCGAGTGAGGCCTCAGCCTGAGAGACGGCAGCCTGGGCCACTGCAAACTGCCCTTTGCGAACTCGTGTCTCAAGACTTGTGGCTTCAGCATTTTGCATACTACCGCGTGAATTGACGAGCAAGGCTTCCGTCTTTGCAACACCTTCCTTCGTCAGGCGGAGCTGCGCTTCGGCCTGTTTGACCTGCTCTTGCGCCACGCTCTGGCTAGCCAAAGCCACCTTGTAGTTCGTGCGAGCATGATCGACGGTCTGCCTAGACACCTGTTCCTTCGCAAACAAGTTTTCATATCGGTCCAGATCTGCCTGTTCACGTTCCACGTTGGCAGTGGCTTCCCGAAGCTGAGCTTGTGCCTTTGGAATTCCAGACGCTGCCGCATCCACTTCTGCTTTCGAAGCGGCTATGGCTGCTTGCGCTTCTCCTATTGCGCCTTTTGCCTCGGTACTCTGAGCACTGGCAGACTGTGTCAAGCTTACGATTGCAGCTTGCGCCGTATCTGCCTGCCTCTCTGCGGCGGCAAGTGCCGCTTGTGCCTGGTCCACCCGAACTTGAAAATCCTTAGGATCGAGAACCACCAAGACTTGTCCAGCTATCACATGTTGATTGTCATCAACCAGAACCTGCTCGACAGTATCTGTCACACGGGAGCTGATCGGGTGTAAGTGGGCCGCAAGATATGCATCATCAGTCTCCTCGTGGCCAGCCGACCAGATGAGGTAACGAGCTCCAAAAAAACACAACAGAGCGGCACATACTCCGATGGCGGTCCAAAGTCTTCTTTTACCAAAGGAAAGGGGGGCGCTCGCCGCCTCAAAGGCCCCCGCGGATTGGGGCCGCTCTAGATTCGTGTGGTTTGGCTCAGGAGCCAGCGTGGTCATTGCTGTAATCCTTTCTGGAGTCCTCGTGCGGAGCATGCCCTAATGGGAATAGGTTCTTTCGCCTGCGCCCACCGCGCGAGCGAGCTGTGCGCGTGCGATGTTGTAACGGAATAGAGCACTGATCTCTTGGTCATTCGCTCGGGCGAGTGAATCTTGCGCAGCGATCACTTCGATGTTGTCCGTTACACCTGCCTTGAACCGGCCTTGTGACAGCGTCAACTCATCGTTTGCTAATGCAACCTGCTTACGACCAAGGCTGACTTGGTGAAGGGCGGATTGAAGCTCAACCTGTCCATCGAGAACCTGTTCCGTTACGCGGTTCCGTGCTTGGTCGAATTGCCGTTCAGCTCGTACTTCCTCCAAGGCTGCGGTTTTGCGTTCGGCACGGAGACGCCCACCCGTAAAAATTGGCGTTCTAAACTCAAAGGCGTATTCATACCCAGGCGTGACAGTAGTCAAAGTCTGTCCCTGCTCATTCCATCGCCCCGTGAATCCTAGCGTCGGCAAGGAGTGAGCAAACGCTGCCTTTCGTTCCAAATTGTCAGCTCTAATAGTCTCCGTAAGCGAACGCAGTTCTGGACGCTGGCTGACCGCCGTCTCAATCGGATTTACTAGCTCCAATGAAGGCGTCTCGGTGAATCCGTCCCGATCCAAGAGTTCTATCTCTTCCGTCCCGTGGATATTCAGAATGCGTCTCAACGCATTCATGGAGGTATCGGCGTCACGCTGCGCATCAATAAGGCGCTGTTGCTCTTCTCGCAAACGGACGTCCGCGCGGGAGACATCGATCTTGCTAGCGACTCCCTCATTCAGAAGATCTTGAGCCTGCCTCATAAGGTCGGTGGCAAGTTGCACCCTTGATTCAGCAGCATCGATTGAGGCAAGTGCTCCCAGATGCACCATGTATTCGCTCACAGTGAGCAGGACCGTTTCTTCGCGGACAGATTGCTCGTCCTCGCGGACAGCTCTCAATCTATGCCCGCTCGCTTGATACTCTCGTATGAGAGTGAGATCAAAGACTGGGCCAGAGAATGCGGGACCGGCGTGTACCGACTGATATGGACCGATGCTTTTACCCACTGCCGGAAATTGAACTCCAATCAAAGCCTTCAGGTTGTATCTTGAGATCGTTTCAGTGGCATCCAGGCTTGCATGGGGCAACAGTTCCGAAAGGGCCAGCGCTCGCTGCTCCTGTGCTGTAGCTATGTTCAGCGTGGCAATTTGACTATCCAGATTCTGCCGAAGAGCCAGTTCCACCGCACCGTCAAGAGTGAGTTGACGTTTTGGATGAATCTGCTCTTGCGCGGACACGAACGCAGCAGTAGTCACACCAAACGCAAATAGCAGAAGCAAGCAACGAAATGCGCTAGGAGACGAACTGAATTGACAAAATGCACCGACGGGTCTCATCTGCTCTCCTTTGCCAACTTGCCATGGCAAGAATTATGGGTTGAGAGCTGCCTCAGCACACGGCTCGAAAGTATTGATCTATGCTCCTTCAATCGAGCCAACTCTTGGTGGGCTTTGAGGGGGCACAGCAAACGGCGCGGCAACTCACACTTTGTGAACAATCTGCTATTCAGCAGCAATCAGGCAGCACGCTTTGCTCGAGAAACGCTGTCACGGCCGCCAATAAGGCTTGGTTACATGTTGGCTTCGCAATACACCGTGCGAAGAGAACGCGAGTTTCCCACGGAAGCGTCTCCACCGATCCGCTGAGTAGGAGAATCGGAAATCTAGCTTTCAAGGCACGCATTCGCAGAAGCAATTCTCGTCCGTCACAACCAGGCATATCGAAGTCAACGATCGCCAGATCGAACGAGTTCATATCACATTGAAGAGCTTGCTTCGGATCAGATCGCAACGTCACCGTATATCCCGCCTGTTCCAATATGTGTCCACGAAGATAGAGGCCCGTTCGATCGTCGTCCACAAGCAGGAGATGGCCAAGGCACGTAGAAGCAAGTGTTGATTCCTTTCCGCTTGTCACGTCTCGCGTAGGTACCAGCTGTCCAGTAAAGATCATTGTTTCTCCTCGTCAACGGCTCTCCAGATTGCAAACAGGAGTTCCGATCAGGTCATCAGTTAAATGGGCATGGTGCCGAGTAGAGTTCTTGATTCGCATACATCTCCCTCTCACGAGCGATCATCAGTTCAGCAAGTTCTCGGTAGGCTTCAGCCCATGCGGCAATGACTTCAGGCGTGGCAACATCCCTAAGCACGGTCTTTATCGCGCTCAGAAGATGCTCACCTACGATCGGATACTGCTCCGGGACAACATGAAGGCTTACATGCTTTCGAGAGATGTTGATGACCGCCGGCCCGAGAACGTCAAGGCGCCGAATGTTTCCAACATAAGCAATCAAGGCTTTTGCGAGACGCTCCGCCTGGGCTCCGCTATCTTGATCGTTGGCACTGAACATCGGCTTAAGCTCCGGGTGTGCGGTCAACAGATCGCGATAGAAAACCGTCGCAACCTCAATTCCACGTTCGCGGATGGCAGGCACAGTGGACTCTAAAATCACAAGGTTTTCTTCACGCATCATTTCTCCTTTTGCAGTCGCCTGATTCACTTCACTGATCTTTCGGTGGTTTGTTCGCTGAAAGCTGACGTTGACACCATCGGCGCTTCGAACCAAACACCAGTTAGCGTTGCGATCTTTGGCTATTGTCTTTCTGAAGCGGAGACGGGATAGGCTTTCTTCCGCACTTCCAGCATCGGGTCAGCGGTTTCAATACCCACAGTCACTGCCCCTGGCTCGAACTGAAGATTCTTGCTCGCGAGTTCGCCTGGCACCACATCCGTGAACGTGAATATTCCAAGCTCTACGAGCTTGCGATCCTCTGGCCACGGCTTTGAGGGATCTCGAAAGTCATCACCTTCTTCGGCGAGCTGCACCAGCATCTTGAACCGAACCGGCCCCCTCTTAAACCTGCTCAGAAGTTCCTCAGACAAATAGTTAGGAGGTAGGTTCTTCTGATCCTCCGGGGATATCCATGACTCTCCTGCCAGCGGAACGAAGCGATACCGTACGTAATGAGACTCGCCCCGAGAATTCGTAAAGTTGAAGGCGTTTACGCCGAAATACGGGGTAGTTGCCCAGCTCGTCGGCGGAGGCTTCTGACCGGATAGGAAGCTCTTCGCAGCCGGGTGGGCGGCGAGAAACTGATCTAAAGTAGCGGTGTTCGGCGGAGATGAGTTTGCTGAACCGATGGCTCGGAGCAAGGTCGCGAAATCCGCAGAATTCGAAGTCGGAAACCCGTTGAAGCTGTGGTTCACGATATCCGTAACTTCTCCATCTGGGAGCAGAAAGCGCACAGCGAAGCCCTTTGGACTACCATTAGGATCCGTGTCCGCGATGTCTGGAATTCCCGTGAAGTCCGAGAAGCGAGCAATGACTTGGAGTCTGCCAACTGAGCGTTGAAGATGTGGCGCGATCGTGAGCTTGCTTGCTTTCTTTGAAGGAACAAACGAACCGGTAACAATCGTCCCCTTGGTGTGCACAGCACGTGCATGGTGTTCACCGAACGCGGAGTGTAGAGCATCTACCATCTCGCGACCAGAGGGCTGTGCATCCTGGCTCCACGCCTGAGGTAGAAGAAACGTACCGATTATGACCGCAACGACGAAATAGACGCCGAGCCATATGCGTCTTGAGCGGTCCAGTTCCGCCATTGATGTATACGAGCGCTCCATAAATCCTCCAGAGCTGCGATTGCAGCGTGAGGCAAATATAGAGAGCTAATTCAGAGTCATGTAGACCCGATCGCAGCTTTGTTCACTGGCTCTTTAGAGGTGTCTTAATGGCATCGGTTAGCAGACCGGTTGTCCTGCCCAACGCCATTGGTGCCGGGTCAGAAGTCCTTTATCGCTCGTCCACGCAACTTGGCGATAGCCTCGTCTCGCCTGAGCTAATGGGAAAGTATAGTTGGATTCTGACCCCAAAAAAAGCTAGGAGCACAATGAGCAAAGGCACCACGAACCGCCAACTAGATGGCTATTCCGTTCCCATGATGCCGCCTGTAATGCAGCCTCGGCTCTTTGATCGTTTGGGACTGATTTAGCTGTTTTCGATTTCGAGAAACCCTCGCTTAAGTGCGATCATCACAGCGTGTGTCCTGTCGCTAGCTCCCAGTTTTGCAAGGATGCTCTTTATGTGTCCCTTTACGGTATGCTCTGAAAGCCCAAGGTCAGATGCAATGATCTTATTCGACTTTCCAGCAGAGGCATGGCGAAGGACCTCCACCTCGCGCTGACTTAAGAGATCATCTGCCGCATGTTCGGCGATGCCGGCCGCAATTTCGGGTGGGATGCGCCGTTGACCCGCATGGACTCGGCGGATCGTGTCAATCAACTCAGTTCTCAGCATACTTTTAAGCAGATATCCGGATGCGCCCGAGCGAAGTGCCTGCAGCGCCTGAACATCGCCTGCATACGTCGTCAGCACTATGATCCGTGCAGCTGGAAAGTCTTTTTTGATCGCCGTGATCGATTCGATGCCATTAAGTTTCGGCAGCCGCAGGTCCATCAGGGTCACGTCGGGACGGTGTCTAGCGAACAATTCAACTGCTTCCTCGCCGTCGCTTGCCTCGGCCACAACCTCCATGTCGGAATGGGCATTTATAGAGCCGCGAATTCCCTCTCGCAACAGAGGATGGTCGTCAACCGTCAGTACACGAATGACCTGCGTTTTCATCAAACCTCCGGAATAGGCCACCCACAATCGTGCCGCAAGATGCTATCGGGGAGCACGCCGCACCCAATCATAAACCTGGGACATCAGGAAGGAGGAGCGTTTTACCTTCCGGAGGAGCATGCATTAACGAGCATAGTGTGCGACACGCTTTATCGTACCCCTCTATTTGAGTATTGGCCGATACGCCAATGTGGGCACAACGTGCCCGATCCCCACACTACTCTTGCAAATAAGTCTTTTGGGACGAGTCTTTTCGATGTCTTTACGGAAGTCCGGCTCGGGGCGACCTCGTGGTAAAGATCCTCTTCATATCCAGTGCGCACACGGCAATCAAGCGATGACTGATCCCCTTTGTGGGCAACGAGCCTTCAATCCTCAGCCAAAGTTTGAAAGTTCTTCAAGACAGATCCTGTGAATAGATGTATTGGTGACGCCTCAAAAGAGGCGACGGAGTCCACTTCCAATTGGGCTTTTGCTGGCATACGTGTCGCTCTATGGTTATTCATGCGAACGGTAGGAAAAAGCAAAGGGTTACAGTCATGCTGCCTCGGTCCGAAGAACTTGATGCTAATATCAAACATTCTCCTAAAGCTGGTAGAGCCTCTAACCGCGCGCATTCGGCGATGGCTAATCGTCTACAGCCATTGCGTCCGAACGCTAAAAACGTTGACCAAGCCACTCTGATGCAGGGCTTACCCCTGGGGAATCTGCTTTATTTCGTCCTCATTGACGACCAGTTCCGCACCTCAGGTCTTGAACCATGAAGCGGATGCAGAACTGTAAACATGAGCGACTCTGCATACTCATCCACCTCCTTCTAGGGATTGCGTTCCTAATTTGGTAGCGGCTGGATTAATTTGCTTAGAAACGTAGCACAG
>CAZZYB010000012.1:0-22508 GCA_964658125.1 uncultured Acetobacteraceae bacterium
GTAGCGCGTCGGGTCCCGCGCGTCCTGGCCGATGAACACGAAGTACGGCGCCGCAAACTCCTCAAGCCAGAAACCGGTTTTGCGGCCAGTGTCGCCGAGGACATCGTGTGACGTTAGTACCATCAGTATTTTCATAGTGGGTCTCCTTGTCCCTTTTTATGCGTCTTTGACAGAACGACGGCACAACGCGATCAGACCAGAAGCCCCAGAGACCAACAATTGGACGAAGGTATCGTTCAATACCTTCGTATCGAACAAAGTCTTTTCAATCCGCAACTGCGATCAGCCAAGTGCCTCACCGGAGCAATTGCAGAGAAGCAGCAGGACAGACCAGATTTCAAGCTGGCTCTAATCGGATTTCGCAGATGCCACTACGTTCGAGGGTAGTGAGGCCAGCTATTTCCATAGACAGGAATCGCAGCACCGTGAATCGTTTTGGCACTCTCGCTGCAGAGGAAAAGGATAACTTTCGCAATGTCTTCAGGCTTCGGCCAGGTTTCGAAGTCGGCTTCCGGCATAGCCTCACGACTTGCGGCTGTATCAATGATGCTCGGAAGAACAGAGTTCACGCGCACGCCCGTTCCCTTGCAATCTGCTGCAAGCGCATCCATAAGCGCGACAGCAGCCGCCTTCGAGGCAGCATATGCCCCCGCTCCTGCGCCGTGATCCAAGGCAGCCTTTGCGGCCACGTTGACGATGGAACCCCGTCCCGCTCTCAACATGGCAGGCACCGCGGCTCGGGACAAAATAAAGCCCGACCGCAAATTGAGTGCGAGCATGCGGTCAAACGCAAGGGAACTCAAGTCCCAGACCTTGATGCCGCCCGTGTATCCCCCCACCGCATTTACGAGCGCATCGACTTTGCCATAGCCGACCATAACTCTACGGATAAACTCAGCAGTCGCAGTCTCATCCGTCACGTCAACACAGTGTCCCTCAAGTAGGGATATGTTTGGACCGGCAATCTCTTTCAACGCGCGAAATTCCTCCTCCCTGCGGTAGGTCACCACTGTCTTAGCACCTTCGCCAAGAAACGCCAGGCTGACTGCTTTCCCCAGACCCCCTGTCCCGCCTGCGACGACAGCAATCTGCCCTGAAAATTCGATATTCATATAGTCTCCATGCTGGTCTAAGTTTGTGCCTCCCTTTCATTTGTCGCCTGTCCGCATTTACCTGGGATGGGAGACTGACCTTGGAGGGACTTCGGTGTGATCCCTATGCTCTCAGGAACCACATGCAATTGTGAGATCAGGATTCTTCATTGGGGCCTCTCTGCGCCGGTCTGCTCGCGCAACAAGTAGCTGGCATACCAGTCCGGCCAATCCGCATCGGTTCTTCCGATTCGCGCTTCATGCTGTTCATGCGCGGTCGCGGCGCGGCGCAGTGCCTGCGACAGATCGTCGGCTGAGCCGAACGTCGTTCCACCTGTGACACGCCCCGGAAGGCGTGTCGTGATCTCCTGCAGTAACCAGCGGTTGCCGTCCGGGTCGCAGAAAGATGCGAACGATCCGTAGCTGCTTCGTTCGGGACTCGGTCCAGCAACTCGACCATCATTGCCCGGGAACCTGCAACTGAAACCTTCTGAACAGTGGAACGCCTCGCTTACTTCAACACCGAGCGCGATCAGCTCATTTCGCGCGGCTACGATATCGGAGACGATGAGGTAAAGGCTCTGAGCTGATCCGGAGGCGGCTGCCGGCACACCGATGCCGAATAAGTTTTCGCCGAACTGTACCGAACAATCGGAGCCCGGAGGCGTGATCTGGATCAGTCGGGATCGCCCGCTAGTGACATCGGCGTCGAGCCGCCAGCCGAGTTTCACGTAGAACTCCTTCGCCCGCTCCACATTCGAGATGGGAATGACGACTACCTCGATCCTCATATCGATTTGCGCCTCGCCGCCGTCACTAATACGAGTTTCTTCCGCCGGATTCACCATGCCGTCTCCCTTCAGCTTGCCAGGGGCACAAATACCCGAACCTCATTGAGCCACACGCATAGCGGCAAACCTATTGGACGATGGTGTTGACCGATACCTAAGTCCATACCAATACCTGAGTCCAATAGATTTCGCGGGGCGCTTTTGGTGTGATCTCTCCAACAAGGCCGAGGCGGATTATGATGTCGCCTTTCAGCACCTCCGGGAGATCGAGCGGATATGAAGCGCGAAGCTAAAAACCGGATCTGGCAGATCGCAGCCAATCGCCGCGTCGCGCTTCTGCTCATGCTCCTCGGTGCGCAGTTTAAGCTAATGGACGCTCAATGTGAGCAGTCGAATGACCTGAGAAGTAAGTCGGCTCCGCGGCCCAACACACTTTGCAGCAGAGTCAAGCTGACGGTTTCTGGAGCTGTCGATCTGGCGCTCAAACAGAATTTGGACATCCAGATTGCCGATATCCAAACTGCGACGCGACAGCAGGACCGAGCCATTGCCCGCTCTGAATTATTGCCGCACGCGAGCTTTGAAGCCGACGACAGTATCAATCGCCATAACCTGCGAGCCTTGCTGGGCATTCAGATTCCGATTCCCAGCGTCCCTCACGCCATCGGTCCCTATGAAGCGGTTCACGTGGGAGTTGCCTTCTCCGCACCCGTATTCGATCTGACGCTGCTTCTTCGATATCAGGCGAGCGGACACAGAGTACTGGCGAGCCGCGCGGACGAACAGACGATTCGCGAGGAAACTGTGTTGTTGACAGTCAGCGGATACATGGCCCATCTTCGCGCCCTTGCGAGCATTACGGCTGCGGACTCCCGCGTCCAGTTGGCGACGCGGCTGGCCAATCAAGCGGAGGACCTGCTGAGAGATGGTGTAGCGAGCAAGATTGATGGGTCGCGCGCCCAGGTGAGACTCAGAGAGGAACAGCAGCGCCTGATCGATGCGCAGCGTGATGCTGACACAACCCTTTACGCGTTGAAACGCATACTGAACATGCCCGACAGCCAACAGATTGAATTCGCGGATCAGGACAATTTCTTTCAGACACCTTCATTCGATATCTCAGAACCGTTGAAGGCGGCTCTTTCACAGCGCCCCGAACTGGTCTCTTTGGGCGAGAGCATGAAAGCCGCACAATTCGCACATAAGGCTGCTGTCGCGGAATCCCTACCCACATTTACCTTGGATGGCTTCTGGAATGAGCAGGGCGAAACTTTCAACACCGCCACTCCCGGGTACCAATATCAAGTCAGCGTGAGGGTGCCTATCTTCGCCGGTGGGCGGCTGAGAGCGGAACAGAAAAGCACTGCGCTTGCCGAACAGCAGGCGGAAAAACGAATCGCACAGGAGCGCACTCTTATAACCGAACAAATACGTGACGGCCAAATCGACTTACAAGCGGCTTTGCACCAGGTAGACCTTAGCCGAGAGGAAGTGCAACTAGCCAATGAGGAAGTTTCGCTCTCGCAAGGTCGCTTCCAAGCTGGCGTGACCGACAACATCGAAGTCACCGCAGCGCAGGATTCGCTCGCGCGCGCAAACGACGCGGAGATCGATGCTTTGTTTCGTTACAACGTCGCGCGTGCACAACTCGCCCGCGCGATTGGGAGCGTGGAGCAGACCTATACCCACCCCTGATGCCTGCCAAATTTTGAGAGAAGGACAAGGTCATGAGTGAAGAAGCTTTAGAAACGCCAATGCAACAGTCGGCCATCGCGCCTCCGAAGACGGGCGGAATCACCGGCAGAAGGAGGGCGCTGTTGATTTGGGGAGGAGCCCTCGTTTTGCTCGTGCTGCTGGTTCTCGGTGTCCGATACCTCATCTGGTCGACTCATCACGAGGAAACCGATGATGCGTATCTGGAGGGACATCTCCATCCCATAAGCGCCCGGATTACGGACACCGTAGAGCAAGTGCTGATCGATGATAACCAGCATGTCGTTGAGGGACAGACATTGGTCATTCTTGATCCTAACGACTACAAGGTGCGACTGGATCAGGCGAAGGCGGCCCTTGACGTCGCCGGCCGTGAGGCCGATACAGCGGAGTCTGCGATCCGGTCGACATCGCAATCGGCGACCGCGCAGACCACGCAAGCAGTAGGCACCATCGGAGAGGCCAAAGCTTCAATTCAAGCGTCGAAGGCCACAGTCACCGCCGCCCAGGCGGGAGTCCCGCGCGCGGAAGCGCAAGTCCAGGAGGCTGACGCGACACTGCACCGTGAGGATGTTGACCTGCACAGGTACGAAGATCTTTATGAGAAGCAGCAAATCTCAAAGCAGACTGTAGATCACCAGCGGACGAGTTATCAAGTGGCCGTTGCCGCACAAGCCGCGGCGCAGGAACAGGTGCGGCAAGCGCAGGCACAATTGGTTGCTGCACAGCAGGGAGTCGTACGCACCGAAGCACTGCTGACGAACTCCCAGGGCGGCTTGCAATCTGCGAAAGCTACAAGCCTTGAAACACGTGTGCGCGAGGGCCAATTCGCGACGGCACGGGCCGCAGTGAATCGCGCCGCGGCCGCACTGGAGGACGCGAAGCTTCAACTCTCTTACACCATCATCAAAGCACCAGTATGCGGACGCATCGGCAGAAAGTCAGTCGAAGCCGGGCAACGAGTACAGATCGGCCAGCCGTTAATGGCGATCGTGGAAGACGAGCCCTGGGTCGTCGCCAATTTCAAGGAAACACAATTGCAGAAGATGCGCACCGGTCAAAGTGTCGAAGTAGAGATCGACACGTTTTCAAAGCACAAGTTTCATGGACACGTCGACAGCCTCGCTCCTGGATCCGGCAATGAGTTCGCGCTTCTGCCTCCAGACAATGCGACCGGCAACTTTACCAAAATAGTGCAAAGGATCCCTGTCAAGATCGTGCTCGACCGGGACAGCGTGCGTGGCTACGAAAACCTGCTCTCTCCCGGCATGTCATCTGTAGTTACCGTAGCCACAGATTAGAGGAATCTTCCATGGTACCCGCAACCTTAAACCCGGTGAAAGCTGCGGGCGATCGCTCGACACAAGCCGACGATCATGTACCCCTGAAGACCTGGATTTGCGTTATGGGAGTTCTGCTCGGCTGTTTTATGGCCGTCCTCGATATCATTGTCACCAATTCTTCCCTTAGAGACATTGCGGGGACACTGTCTGCCAGTTCGGATGAGATTTCATGGGTGCCAACGGCCTATCTGGTTGCCGAGATTGTCGTGATCTCTTTGACCTCGTGGCTCTCCGCAGTGTTCTCGCTGAAGCGATATCTTCTCGTGAACTCGGTCTTATTCGTCATCTTCTCTGTTTGTTGCGGCCAATCCCATTCTCTCGGTTTCATGATTCTCTTTCGTGTCCTACAGGGTTTTACCGGCGGCGTGCTTATCCCCCTTTCGTTCGATGTCATCCTTACTTACCTTCCCGCATCGAAGCGAGCAATTGGTATGGCTATGTTCACCATCACCGCAACTTTCGCTCCTGCCCTTGGACCACTCCTGGGCGGATGGCTGACCGATAATTATGGATGGCCATTCATCTTTTACATCAACGTGATTCCCGGAATAATGCTGATCGCAGCAGTGTGGTTCACCATGGACATGCAGCCTATGAATCTGGGCCTACTAAAGAAAGGCGACTGGTGGGGAATCTTTACCATGGCCATCGGTCTCGCTGCATTCGAGATCGTGCTCGAGGATGGAAATCGCAAAGACTGGTTCGGCGATCCGGGAATCGTGAAGCTGGCGTGGACTGCGGCAGTCTTTATTCCGGCCTTCATCATTGTTGAACTGCGACGAAAAGAGCCGCTCGTCGACCTCCGCCTTTTCGCGCGCAGGAACTTTGCGCTTGGCAGCGTCGTCAATCTCGCTCTTGGAATCGGCCTTTACGGCGTGGTGTTCATCCTGCCTTCCTACTTGGGACAGCTCCATGGTTACGATGCAACCCAAATCGGAACGGTCATCATCTGGCTTGGACTTCCACAGCTCGTGGTCATCCCCCTGATACCCAAGCTGATGAGATATGTCGATCCGCGAATCATTATCGGCTTTGGGATTCTTCTTTTTGGCGGCAGCTCTTTCTTGGATATTCATCTCGATTCCAATTTTGCAGGACCACAGTTTTATGTTCCGCTCATCATTCGAGCGATAGGCCAGCCTCTGATCATGACTCCTCTTTCTGCTGTCACTACGGCGGGCATGGCTGAAGGCAGGGAAAGCGGTGCGGCATCGTCGCTTTTCAACATGATGCGCAATATCGGCGGATCCATTGGGATAGCGGGCCTGTCTACGCTCCTCTCCGTGAGAGAGCGGTTCCATTCCGAGCGTATCGGAGAGTCGCTGACCATCTACTCAGGTGCTGTGCAGCAGCGCCTACAGCAGTCGGCAACGTATTTTATATCCCAGGGCAGCGACCCATTTTCGGCGCAGAGACGTGCGATCGGCGCGGCAGGCGGCATTGTTCGTAGGCAAGCATTCTTGCTAGCCTATGGCGATTGCTTCATGATTCTGGGATGCGTCTTGCTCGCCAGCGCGATTGCGTTGTTCTTTATGAAGAGGACTAGAACCCCGGCCCCGGTGGGAGGGCATTGAGCTCGCGACCTAACTTTTATTTGCCGCGAACACAGGAACCGAAACAGCTTGAGCGCATCCCATAGAACAGGTACGTACAGCATCTCGCGCCTTTCGGAGGACAAGTTAGGTACATGGAAAAACAAGCGCAAGGAATTCGATCCTCTCGGGAAAACAAACACCAGCAGGCGGAAGCACTGGCTGGCGTAAACCGTACGGGTACGACGGCTGAAGAGATCGCGGTTTCGTTTCGCGATCATATGACGCATAGCGTGGGTCGCCCTTTGGAAACGTCCAGCGTGAGGGATCAGTATCATGCGCTTGCGGCGACTGTTCGGGACCGGCTGATGGATCAATGGCTAGAGACGATTGAGACCTATAAGCAAAGGGACGTCCGGGTTCTTGCGTACTTGAGCGCGGAATATTTGCTGGGTCCCCACCTGCAAAACGACCTCTTGAATCTGGATCTCACCCGCCAAACCGAGCAGGCGCTTGAGAGTCTAAAGCTCGACTTGGAAACCATCGCTTCGGAGGAGCCTGAGCCTGGGCTGGGGAATGGCGGATTGGGTCGATTGGCCGCCTGTTTTCTTGATTCGCTCTCCACGCTGGATGTGCCGGTGATTGGCTATGGCCTGCGTTATGAGTTTGGTATCTTCCGTCAGGAAATCGTCGATGGCTGGCAAGTGGAGAAGTCGGACAAATGGCTGCAGTTCGGCAATCCATGGGAGATCCCGGCCTCCATGTCGGTGGAAGTGGGACTCTTTGGAAACACCGAAACATACGCGGACGGCAAAGGTGCCATTCGTCACCGATGGATACCCGGCTACAAGATAAAAGGTATTCCGTTCGACACGCCGATTCCGGGTTACAAGACGCGTACGGTGAATCGCCTGAGGCTCTGGAAGTCCGAAGCTGTCGACTCCTTCGATCTGAATGTCTTCAATAGCGGTGATTACGCCGGCGCGGTGCGCGCCAAGATGGAGTCGGAGACGATCAGCAAGACACTGTATCCCCCGGATGAAAAAGTCGAAGGCAAACGTCTGCGCCTCACGCAACAATTCTTCTTTACCTCGTGCTCACTGCAGGACATGGTGCGACTGCACCTGTCTCTTGGAAAGCCGCTCACGGAGTTCGATAAGAAGTGGACTGTGCAGCTGAACGATACGCATCCTTCGATCGGCATTGCGGAACTAATGCGTCTGCTGATGGATGATCACGAGATGGAATGGGACGATGCGTGGCGCGTAACGCAGTCCACCTTCGGCTACACCAATCACACGCTGCTACCTGAGGCGTTAGAGCGCTGGTCTCTGGAACTATTTGCGAACTTGTTGCCGCGACACCTCGAAATCATTTTTGAAATAAATCAGCGATTTCTGAATGACATGCGTGTTCGGTTTCCCAACGACGACGCGCGGATGCGGAGGATGAGCATCATCGGAGAAGATGGTGACCGCAACGTTCAGATGGCGCATCTCGCAGTCGTCGGGAGCAAGGCCATCAACGGCGTCGCCGAACTTCACTCGGAATTGTTAAGAGAGACGACTCTGCATGACTACTATGAGGCTTTCCCTGAGCGCTTCAGCAACAAGACGAACGGTGTTACACCACGACGCTGGCTGATGCTTTCCAATCCGGAGCTAACTGGACTGATCAACGAAGCCATTGGCACGGAATGGCATAAGGATTTGTATGGGTTGAAGTCCCTGGAGCCCTTTGTGAGTGACAAGAGCTTTCTTGATCGCTGGCGAAAAACGCAGGAGGCTTCAAAAGGCCGGCTCGCCTCCCATATCAAGCAGACGATGTCCATTGAGGTCGACCCGAAATCAATGTTTGATGTACAGGTAAAGCGGATCCACGAGTACAAGCGCCAACACCTGAACGCATTGCATGTTCTTTCGCTTTATTGCCAGATCAAGGCCGGCACGATCGAGAACTTTTCGCCACGTACGTTTGTTTTCGGAGGAAAAGCTGCCCCCAGCTATACGATGGCAAAGCTTATCATCAAACTAGTTTGTCAGGTGGGCGAGTTGGTCAATAACGATCCGGATGTGAGGGATTTATTGAAAGTGATCTTCCTTCCGAATTATTCCGTTTCCCTCGGACAGCTCATTTATCCTGCCGCGGATCTGTCTGAGCAAATCTCCACTGCAGGGTTGGAAGCGAGCGGCACCGGTTGCATGAAGTTCATGATGAACGGGGCCGTCGCCATTGGCACATTGGACGGGGCGAATATTGAAATTCGCAAAGAAGCGGGGGACGAGAACTTCTTTCTCTTTGGCTTGACTGCACCGGAGATCGGTAACCTCAAACTGGCTGGCTATGATCCTCGCGCCTACTACGATAAGAGTCCGCTGCTGCGAGAGGTGCTGGACGGGTTGCGAGGCGGAAGATTCTCAAACGGTGACCGCGACTTGTTTGCACCGCTGGTCAATGATCTGATGACTTCCGACCGTTACTTCGTACTCGCCGACTTCGATGCGTATGCAGAAGCGCAGCGAGCGGCCGGTGAAGCCTATGCGGACTTATCGCGTTGGGGAACCATGTCGCTGCTCAACACAGCTCGCTCCGGAAAGTTCTCATCGGATCGTACAATCCGCGAATATTGCAAAGATATTTGGAAGCTACCGATCGCCTGATCCCGTTGCATACTCTAGCAGGACATAGCGCCCTCCATCTGTGCAGACGATTACGAGTTTCATCAGGACCAACATCAGCTCGTAATGCCAGCCATAGAATTTTTCACCCCAGAAGTCGATGCGCCAGGAGAAGATATTCTTCCTGATCGCCCCTAACACGAGGACGATCAGTCCCAGCACTGCGAGCTGGGTGAGGAGCCCTTTGACATCTCGACGTCTTTCGAGCCTTCTTCCGAATTCGTCAGATGGTTGTGGCCGCTGGTGATGAAAACCAGACCCACCATAAGTCAAGGCAGAAGCAGACCGACGCCGGTGAATTGGGTAGATTGTGGGAACATCATCAAGAACTTGCGTTCGTGTTGCTGGAAAGTAGTGAGTCGCTTGGTGCGAGTTGTTCTCCTCGAGAGAGCCAGCCCTAGTCACGGCCAGTCGTCATCAGGACAATCGATCGTGACTGAACGGTGTATGCCGTTTGATCCTGCGTCTCAGTTTCTTGTTCCAGAAAGTCTGATGGTGACTGCTCGGATGTATCGATGAGCCGCCGCCATGGTCCGCGGTTATCTGAGACGGTGGGTAGCGAGAAGTACAGGGGTTCCCAATACGCATTAATCATCAAGTGAAATCCAACTTCATTCTTCAGATACGCGGTCGCAGCTAGACTATGGGAGTCGGCCGAAAGATCGGGAGCCCACAAGTGCACTCCGTGCCACTGGATCTTTGCTCGCTCAATGAATTCCGCAAGGGAAAGAAAGTTGCCATTCCGATTTGTGGCAAAACGAAGGCGCAGCCGAATCAAAAGCTGGACAAACCTGTGGAGATCGGCATGCTTATGGCAGAGTTTCCAGTCAAACCAACTTAGTTCGTTATTCTGGCAATAAGCATTGTTGTTTCCATGCTGCGTCCTTCGCACCTCGTCGCCCATCAATAGCATTGGAGTACCAACCGACAGCAGGTTGAGTACTAGGGCGTTCCGGATCTGGCGCTCACGCAGACGTTCGACAACGGGATCATCGCTGATGCCTTCCACTCCGCAATTCCAGGATTCGTTATTTGAACTGCCATCGCGGTTATCCTCTCCGTTTTGTTCGTTGTGCTTTTCATTGAACGAGACCAGATCATCGAGAGTAAAACCATCATGGCAGGTCACAAAATTGATGCTTTGTCCCGGTGGATGGTGCCGTTTTGTGTAAATGTCAGGACTTCCAAGCAATCTCTGCCGGAGATTGGGCACCGTCTCTCGGTCCGACTTGAGAAAACGTCGAATGTCATCGCGAAAGCGTCCGTTCCACTCCTTCCACCGATCTCCGCTAAAGGATCCCACCAGGTAAAGGCCTCCGGGATCCCATGCCTCTGCTATAAGCTTCCTCCCCGCAAGTACGGGATCGGAATCAATTTCCCAGAGGATAGGAGCGTCACGGACTGGTTTCCCATGTTCGTCACGGGTCAGCACCGCTGCGAGGTCGAAGCGAAAACCGTCGACATGCATCTCGGAAACCCAGTATCGAAGACTGTCGCAGATCATCCGGCGGACCACAGAGAAGTTCGTGTTCAGCGTGTTGCCTGTCCCGGTATAGTCTGCGTATCGCGAAAGATCATCCGATAAAAGATAGTAAAACCGATTGTCCAATCCCTTGAAACAGAACGTAGGCCCGTTTGTCCCACCCTCCGCGGTGTGGTTGTAAACCACATCGAGAATCACCTCGATGCCGGCTTTGTGAAGGGCTTTTACCATGTCACGAAATTCGTCCAGACATCCCAGCGGGTCCCGACGCGATGAGTAACCGGTGTGGGGCGCAAAGAAAGACATCGGACTATAACCCCAGTAGTTCTCCAGGGCCCCAGGTGCATCCTGGGTATCGAAGTGGTAGACGGGCATCAGTTCGACTGCAGTAATCCCAAGATCTTGCAGATAAGGGATCTTTTCGATGAGTCCCGCATAGGTTCCTCTTTTCGCCGCCGTAACTTCGGAGTTTGGGTTTCGCGTGAATCCGCCAACGTGCAACTCATAGAGAACAGTGCATGAGAACGAATGAGCGAGCGGCCGGTCGCCCTCCCAATCGTAGGTGCTGAGATCCGCGACAACGCTTTTTGCTGCAACCCCTACGTTGTCTCCGGGGTTCTCGGCTGCGTGGCGTTGGTAATACTTTGAGGAGATCGCTTTGGCGTAGGGGTCAAGAAGTAACTTTTCAGGATTGAAACGGTGGCCCTGTTCAGGAGCGTAAGGCCCACTCATCCTATAGCCATACAACTGACCGGCCTTTAGGCCTGGCAGGTGAACGTGCCAGTAGTGCGAGGTCCGGTTTATGCCGGGAACGAGCTCGATGATGAGACTTGGCTGGGAAGCGTCCTCCGTGTCGAAGAGCAGCAATTCAGCGCGGGTCGCATAGTAGGAGAACACGCTGAAGTTGACACCGGTTGCCGTGATACTCGCACCGATTGGATAGGGAGTTCCGTCTTTCATTCCCTCATCTCCTGGTCTCCAGGCGTTGAGCTCAGAACGGTTGCTAGAAAATCTTGTAACCGACCCATCCGGCAAGCATCACGAACAGCAAGATGGCCACGACAGCGCCGAGAAATCCCAACATCACGGAGTTTGGATGAACGTAAAAGTAATCTTCATCGGAAGACATCTGATAAACGTGAAAGGAACCTGTCTTCTTAGCCAACATGAATAGCTTCACGGCTTCGCCTCACATTCAGCCACAGTGGCTTTGGAATCCTTGTTCCAACCGTGGAATGGCCTTCGGTCCCCCGAATTCCAAGCGTTTCGCAGGCCAGGGGCGCTCAAATCCCAATCGGGCCGGATCTCCCTTGTGACTGCGCGCAAATCGTGCCACAGATCCACAGTAGAGGGACGGCCCCAGAACCAATAACCGTTATAGATACTGTGAATAACCAGCCCAGGTTTGAGCACGAATGTGAACGGAATCATTGGGTCATGTTCGGGATCTGTGTACTCCTGGATGTCGAGATCTTTCTGTACCTTCCGTTCGGCATCCGACAAGAAGGTCCATTGCGCACCAACCGACGCGCGAAACTCCTGGAGTGCGTGATGGCCGTCGGTGGAGATCGTAGCGATTTGGGTGTAGGCCACAGCGATCTTCGGATAGAACAAGGCGAGCTCAAGATGTTGCTGGTGCTCTTTCGGACAGTAATTGCCGCGCGCCAGCGTGAGTATGAGTGGATCATCTCCCTGCAACTCACTAAGTTTCCGCGGAACGCCTGTTTGATCGGGCAGCTCATAGTCAGGGAAGACACCTCCCGGGACGATATCAGAACGCATTGGCAAACTCCTTCCACTCAGAAGCCAATTAGGCCGTGAGCGATGGAACGAATCTATTGGACGATGGTGTCGCCCGATACGAAAGTTCAATAGATTTCCCTTTACACTTCTGATGTTCGTCTCCAGGAGGCCGGTGGCGATCTGTCAGCGGAGCAGCATCAATACATTTCGTTGACTAGTCGTTTCAAGAGCGCTGTTCAGATTACCCTAACCCTGCACAGGAGGATCTGCCACTGAGGACGGGGACTTGCTCGGCGCCATAGGGGCGGGCAGGATGGCGGGGTGTGCCAACCGATGTTCTTGTTGATGCGGGCATTTCGCGCCAAGTTCCTCTTTGTCTTCGGTATTGCGCACCTGCATGGAGGGCATTTCATCTTTCCGAGGATGCCTGACTTCTGCCACAGAAAGATCAGTTCTCGATCGTTTTCGCCCATCGTAATGCTTTTCGCCTATAAGCTTCCGTGCATCCGCAACTACGCTCAAATCTAACAGGATGGCGAGTGTGAGCACCGTCGGCTGGTTTGATTGCAGCCGTCTCGAACGGGCGGTCGTCAACTTGCTCTTGAATGCTTGGGAGCCTGTGGACCCTGGCTCGGGACAAATCGTCATAGCCACAACGGGGAGGAAGGATGCTGTGGAAATTGACATCTCAGATGACGGCCCGGGAATCCCCGCAATGATTCAGGACTCCGTGTTGAACCCTTTGTAACCTTCGGAAAGCTTGAGGGCAGTGGATTGGGACTTGCGATCGTGAAGAAAATTGTTGAGGATCATGGCGGGATAATTCGCCTCGTTGACAAATGCGAGACGGGAACGTCATTCAAGATCACGATTCCATTCTCAAGTCCGGGCTAGTTCAGGCGCTTCGGTGAAACGTTGGTATCTTGGTCATCACCACCAGGAAGTAGCCCGCCACCGCGACCAGGCACAACCCAAATCCACCTACGGCAACCGGGATGCCGAGGATGGGAATGAGCTTACCCATGATCAATGCCCCGAGCGGTATTCCAGCACGGAATGCAAGGTTGTACACGCTCATCACTCTGCCCCGCATGGAGTCGACGACGATAAGTTGAACAACTGAGAGCATCAGAGAGGCAGAAGCCATCACGGCTGTGCCTGCAAGAAAGATGAACACGCAGGAAACCGGCAGCCACTTCGACAGAGCGAATGCCGCCGTTGAAATTCCGAGCGCGAAAAGGGCAAGCAGTGCGAGACGCGCCTGTCCTTTCATTTTTTCAATCGAAGCGACGAGCAGCGCCCCACAAATCGAACCGGCTCCGGAGCAAACCAATAACAGCTCGTAAGTCTTCGGTCCCTTGTGAAAGATGGTTCTCACAATGACGGGCAAAAACCCGGTCAGGGAGAAGCCAAACAGAGTCGTGCAGAAAGCCAGCATTACCAGCGGAGCGAGGCCCTCACGGTTTCGGATGAATGCGATGCCTTCCTTCATGCTGTTCATAACCGACATATGGACTTTCGGCGCAACAAAGTTCACGCGGATGACCAGCAGCGAAACGATGACAGCTACATACGAGAGTCCGTTGAGCGCAAAACACCAAGTCGCTCCAAAAGCGGTATAGGCAAGACCCCCCAGCGTCGGTCCGATGATTCTTGCCAGATTGAACTGAATAGAGTTCATTGAGATTGCATTGGCAAGGTCTTCCGGGTCGACCAGCGTTGGCAGAATCGCAGAGTATGCGGGTCCCCCAAACGACTGTCCCACGCCCACGAAGAAGGACAGCATCAGAATGTGCCAAACCTTTATCGCGTGAGAAGCGAACAAGGATGCCAGCACGAAGGCGCAGATCATCTGAATGTACTGCGACCAGAGGAGCATCTTCTTCCGGTCCAGACGGTCGGCGAAGACGCCACCTACAAGCGAAAACAGCATGATCGGCAACTGCCCGAGGAAGAGATCGAGGCCAAGGTAAAAGGGGTCCTTCGTAAGGTCGTAGACCAGCCAGCTCTGTGCAAACTGCTGGACAAACGTGCCAATCGTCGATACGCAGGCTCCCAACCACATGATCCGAAAATCGCGGTACCGGAATGCTCGAAAGATGCGATTGAGGAAGGGCGAGGATCCAACCATGAAACCGTTCTCCGTTCGACTACGTTACAAAGTGCTCATTGATCTGCGCTGAATTGAGGCAAGACATCACGGTTGGTGCACTCGATGAGACGAAAGTAGCCATCGAAGGCGCAGTCCGTGTAGCTTGTTCGCCGCGTGTGTTGCGGCCATCAGAGTGGAAAGGTGACCTTAGTCATTATCGCTGACTCCACCTTGAGCTTGCGATCGGGGAACTCCATTCGATGATGGAGCACAGGGATATTCTGTATCGATGCCGAAGCCGAGTGCAGGTTTGTTGATGTTCCGAAGGGGCCCCTTGGGAGTGGAAGTATTTCTCGTTCATCCTGGCGGACCCTTCTTCGCGAAGAAGGACCTTGGCGCCTGGACGGTGCCAAAAGGCGAGTACGGGAAAGGCGAGGACCCCCTTGATGCTGCGAAGCGCGAGTTTTCAGAGGAGACAGGGTTCGCTGCCCAGGGCCGCTTCGAGGACCTCGGCACAATCAAGCAAGCCGGCGGCAAGGTCGTCTCTGCATGGGCCTTCGAAGGCGATTGCGATCCTGAGCAACTCGTCAGCAACACTTGTGAGATTGAGTGGCCTCCGAAGTCTGGCCGCCGCATGGAGATTCCTGAAGTGGATCGCGGCCGCTGGTTCTCCATTCACGACGCCAGGGCACACATCAAGAGCACCCAGGAGCCGCTCCTGAGCAGGCTCTGTGCACTCCTGAAAATCGAACACTAAAGTGTCGGGGACAAGTCCTCGAATCTTTCTTGGCCGTTGAACAGGGCAGGGGACACTCCTTCAATCTCACGAAAATTGCTCAGTCCCACACCGACTAGCCGGAAGAGTCGGCCCGGCCCGAGATCGATCCGCTCCCGAAGCGAAAGCGCGATGGATGTTAGCTCGCTGCATGAATCGGGCGGCACCGGTGGCGTGTGGCTGCGGGTGAGAATATTGAAGTCGCTCGTCTTCAGTTTCAAAACGACGGTCCGTGCAACACGCGCCTCCTTGCTGGATGCAAACCACACCTTTTCGCAAAGACGCCGGATCAAGTCCTCTGTCTCGAACAGTGGAATGTCGCGCTCAAACGTGTCTTCGGCCGAGATCGATTTCGTTGGTCTGTCGGGAACCACCGGACAGTCGTCGATGCCGTGGGCCAGCTCATAAAGCCGCGACCCATAGCGGCCGAAATGACCTTCCAGCCCTGCTACATCGAAAGCCTGCAGATCGCCCACCGTCTGCACCCCAATCTCCTTGAGCCGGGTTTCCGTGACCTTGCCAACCCCCGGAATCCGGCCCACCGGCAGCGGAGGAAGAAAAGCCTCAATGTCCGCAGGTTGAATGACAAAGAGGCCGTTCGGCTTTCGCCAGTCGGACGCAATCTTCGCGAGAAACTTGTTCGGAGCGACGCCTGCCGAAGCATTAAGATCAAGCTCCTCACGGATCTGTTGACGAATCGTCGCAGCAACCTTGGTCGCCGTCGGAAGTCCGGTCTTGTTTTCGGTGGCGTCAAGATACGCTTCGTCCAGCGAGAGCGGTTCGATCAGGTCCGTATGCCGCTGAAAGATCTCCCGCACCGCCCGCGACACAGCTTTGTAGCGCGTGAAATCGGGGGGAAGAAAGATGGCTTCAGGACACAGACGTTCAGCTGTGATCGCCGGCATGGCGGAACGCACCCCGAAACGCCTTGCCTCATAGGACGCCGCGCAGACCACCGACCGCTTGCCCTTCCACGCAACAACGACCGGCTTCCCGCGGAGTAACGGGTCGTCTCGCTGTTCGACCGAGGCGTAGAACGCGTCCATATCCACGTGAACGATCTTGCGCTGGCGGCTGCTCGGGTCGTGCAGAGGTGCTGTCTCTCGATCGCCCATGCGCTAAATTGTAAGCGAACAGATGGCGAAATAACGAGGGTTCCCGAAACTTTCAGTCTTCCGCCATGGGTTGTTCCGGGCGATGCTCTCCAGCCTTGGTCTCCGCCATTTTCTCGTCCAGGTTCCTCCATTGCCCGAGCGGGTTGGGCACTCGACCTGAAAGCCAACACCATGGTAGCCATGGATGCGGGGCATCGCCTGGTCAACAGGAAATTGACTTGCGTCCAGATCGGCCCGCAGCAGTTTCTGTTGCCCCCGAAGACCAAAGGCGCGACTCTCCCGTGCGTAGTGAACCGTGTAATTCGGGTTCTGTACTGAGAAAGTCTAAGGATCGCCGCGATGCCGGTGTGAAATCGCGTGCGCCGTAAGGCGAAAGAAATGTGAGGAAAGGCCTACAACCTTGGAGCAGCGTCGGCCTCTTGAACACTGCGGCCTGCACCAGACCGGCTGTTATCATCGCAGATTCGCAGGGCGATTTAAGTCCTCCGTGGGCAAGCTCTTTGGGCTCAGGACTTAGCCCGAGCAACCCGATGCGCGGTTCACTTTACGGAGCGAGCTTTCCACAGTCTGCCCCGGCAGTTGTATTCCCTTAGTCATTTTTGACCCATAAGATTGCTACATCGACCAGCAGAGCAGCAGTTCGCTGACTGTTAGGTGCGACAGCTTCGATTTGCTTGTCCGCCGCGTTGGAAGATGAAATTGATCGCCTCGCAAGGCAAGAAACAAGGGCAAATGTTCAAAAAGCTGATCGTAAGTATCGTCCTCCTGTACGCCATCACCGGAGTTGCTCAAACAGCCTGCTCCAATATCGCTCTGGGTCCCATGGCTCCATTGAATGGGTTCGTGCCCTCGCCTAACGATGCCTGGCATCAGGACATCAGCACCGCCCCTCTCGACCCGCTCTCCTCCACCATCATGACCGCCACCAACGACCTGGGAGGCGGGCATTTGCGCGCCAACTTCACCTCTGTGGCGGGTGGTAACTACGGCATCCCGTACACCGTCGTCGATTCGGCAAGCACTCCGAGCATTCCGCTTCCTATCACGCTGTATCCGTCCGAGAGCGACATCACGCTTGTTCCCATTCCTGCAGTGCTGCCTGTCGAGGAGGCCACGGGTCAATGCCCGCTTGGTGGCAACGATCGGCACGCGCTCATCATCGATCGCAACCAGTGCGTTCTGTATGAGCTTTATCAGGCCGATCATTGCACAACCAGTGCTTGGACGGCGTCGGACATGGCCGTTTGGGATCTGACCGCAACGGAGAAGCGGCCTTACGGCTACACCTCAGCCGATGCTGCCGGTCTGTCCATCTTCGAAGGCCTCATTCGCTACGACGAAATCGTCGCCGGTGTGATCAACCACGCCATTCGATTTACCGCACGCTTCACTAAAACTGACCCTGCCCACGGCCTCTTCACCGCACCCGCCACTCATGCTGCTGGCACCTCCAGCAACACCGACAACATCATGGGCATGCGCGTCCGCCTGAAGGCAAACTACGACATCTCCGGTTTCTCCACGACCAACAAGATCATCCTCACAGCCTTGAAGAAATACGGCATGATCCTCGCCGATAACGGCTCCAATCTCTTCCTCGAAGGCACACCCGACGCTCGCTGGAACGACTCCGACCTCTCAGCGCTGAAGACCGTGCTTTCATCCGGCCTGGAAGTAGTGCAGATGGGGCCGTTGTACGATTCGAACACCGCTCCCAAGGGCGCCGCTCCAGTCATCACAAGCTTCACCGCATCCGCAACCACGATCCCGGCGGGCGGCAGTGTCACACTCACGCCCACCGTCACCGGCGCTTCGTACAGCTACATCGATAAGGCCGGCTTCGTCCGCGGTCCGGTCACCGTCTCCCCGACAGCGACCACCACCTACACTCTCACGAGCAGAAACGAATTCGGCACAAAATCCGCCTCCGTGACGGTCACGGTCGGCGGAACGCAGACGGTTCCCACTCTCACCTTTGCAGCAATCCCTGCGAAGACGTTTGGTCTCGCGCCGTTCGCCGTCAGCGCCAGTTCGCAATCCGCCGGCGCCATCACTTACTCCATCGTCAGCGGTCCCGCAACGATCGCAGGAAGCACCGTCACAGTCACTGGCATCGGCACCGTCGTCGTCAAGGCTGCCCAGGCAGCGGCAGGCACCTACGGCGCCACCACTGCAACCAGCAGCTTCGCGGTTTCAGCGGCTAACCCAGGTCTCGCGTTTGTGGCGATCCCCGATATGCCGTACACCACCACTGCGGTGACAGTCTCGACCACAACGTCTTCGACCGGCAGTATTACCTACTCGGTTGCCAGCGGACCGGCCACCATCTCCGGCAACAAGGTGACCCTGACGGGCCCTGGTACAGTCACACTGCAAGCCAACCAGGCTGCGGCAGGCAATTACCTTGCCGGTGTCGCCACCACGAGCTTCACAGTGACGTCCGGACAGACGATACCCACGCTCACCTTCACCGCAATTCCGACGCAGACCTTGGGCGTCGCACCCTTCACAGTCCACGCCAGTTCAGCTTCCACGGGAAGCATTGTTTACTCGGTCGTCAGCGGCCCGGCAACGGTTGCAGGGAGCGTGGTGACGCTCACAGGCGCCGGCACGGTTGTCCTGCAGGCCTCACAGGCCGCCACTGGCACCTACGGCCCGGCGACAGCGACCACAAGCTTCCTCGTACAGGCCGCGGCCGCAACCTCGCTGGCCTTCGTCGCTATTCCCGATCTTCCCTACAGCCCCTCGCCCCTGACCGTCTCGGCCGTTTCGCCATCACCGGGAGCGATTACCTACACCGTCAGCGGCGGCCCTGCCACGATCTCGGGTAACCAGGTGACCTTCACCGGTCTGGGCAAGGTCGTCCTGCAAGCCAGTCAAGCTGCGTCGGGTACCTACAAGGCAGCAGTTACATCCACAACGTTCCATATCGTGGCCGCAGCTCCGGCTCTGACTTTTACAGCAATTTCCGATCAGCATTTAGGTGCGCCGTCTTTCCCGATCAGCGCCACGTCTCAGTCTTCCGGAGCGATCAGCTACGCCATCCTTTCAGGCGGCGCGACTCTATCCGGTAACACCCTCACCGTCACCCGGCTCGGTCTCGTAACAGTCCGGGCGCGTCAAATGGCTGCCGGGAACTACGGGCAGATTCTGATCACCACAACGTTCAACGTCATACCGTAACCACCTCACTCCGGAACACAAACAAAGGAGGCGACCTCGGTCGCCTCCTTTGTTTGTGCAGTGAACACCGTCTCAGTGTGCAGGCGCGTAGGCGATCCGCACCGTCTGAATCTGGTAAGGGGTTATCGGCACCCTCACCCTTCCTCCGGTGACGGCGAGCGCGGAGCCCTCAGGTTTTTCCATCAGGTTCACAACGGTGGCACTCTTCGCCCCTAAGGGAACCGTGACGGTCGCGGTGCCGCCTTCGCCTTCGCTCTCATAGAACCGCACAATCAGTCCGTCACCGTCTTCAGCCTTCTTCACTGCCGTCAGCACAACGTTAGCCTCAGCGACGCTCACAAACGAGTTCTCCGCCGGTAACGAGCCGCCGTGCGCGAACACCTGCATCGCCTTCAGGCCATAGTTGAACTCATACCCGTGCCGCACGCTCTGCGCCTGCTTCCAGTCGCCGCCGTGCGGATACAGTCCATACGTAAAGTGATGTTCATGACGGTCAGCATCAGGATCAGGCCACGTGGGCGAACGCAGCAGCGTCAACCGCAGCAAATTCCCCACCGCATCATAGCCATACTTTGAATTATTAAGCAGGCTGAAACCATGCTGTCCGTCGCCGAGATCGGCCCAGCGCAGAGCCGGCACCTCAAACTTCGCCTTCTCAAAGCTGTTGTTCCGCGTCGTCGGACGACCGATGGTGCCGTACGGAATCTCGTACGTCGCAGAATCGCTGCTCGCAGCCAGCGGGAACGAAGCTTTCAGCAACACATGCGTTTCGTGCCAATCGATGTCGTTCGACACTACAGCGTGATCCGCTCCCGCATACAGCGTAATATCCTGCACAAACTTTGAACTCTGCCACTTCCGCGACACGCGAATAACCGACCGCAGCGGCCCGCTCTCGACAAGCTTTACCGACTCAACTCCATGCAGCAGCGTCGGGGCAACATCGTAAGTGCCGGGATCGATATTCCAGGCGTCGTACTGCTTCGGCGTGTCCTTGAAAGCCTGTAGCTCGTTCCCGCAGCCACCTTTCGCGATCGACTCGAAGCCGGTCCGCTTGTCGAACAGGGAAGTGATGCAGCCCGTTTTCGGATCGACGACAATACGCAACAACGCATTCTCCATCGTCATGCCTGAGGTCTTCAAGTCACTTTGTGAGTCGGGTTTCCCAGCAACGGCGTGCAGCACCGCATAGCCCAGCGACGGCACATTCTGTGCTTCGAAGAGAAGGCGGTAGCTGTTGGTCTTCGCATCCTCGGACACCACCTGCGAAGGCACGACTCGACCTTTAGAATCCAGCAGCGATATCCCACCAGCACTCGCCGAAGGCATCTGGACTGACACTTCAGCCACGCCACCGCGTTGCCATGCCAGCGAGTTGAAGACGACCACAGGCACCCCCTCGCCGCGCGTATCCACCTGCGCCGTGATAGCCGAAAGCGCGTTGCCAGAAACTTCATCCGCGGCCCAGTGCACCTGGTCGTAATCCTTCTGCGCTTCCTTGTAGATAATCCCGATGCCCGATCCAGCCGCCAGATCGTGGAACTGATTGAAGAGCACGTGCTTCCACGCGCTCGTCAACTCCTCGGCTGGATAGGGCTTCCCATCGAGCCACGCCAGCGACGCGTATTTTTCGGCGTCCAGCAGCCACTCCTCGCTGTCGCGCATGTTCCGCTTGTGATTCGCCTGCGTCGTGAACACGCCCCGGTGATACTCGAAATAAAGCTCGTCCTTCCAGGTCGGCACGCTGATTTTTCCGGCAGCGGGAGAGGGAAGCGTCGTATCACCGGCGGCCAGCGTCTTGTAGTTCCAGGCTGGTGAGTTGGCGTTCAACTCCGCTCGCACCTTTTCGAGATACGGCAGCGCCGTCCCAAACTCCTGGTGCGCCATCACGGTAGTCGGCTCCATCCAGTGCAGTCCCTGGTCGAAGATCTCGCGAGTCGGCCCGCCGCCATGATCGCCGATGCCATACAGATCCATCAGAACCGGCATCCCCGGCGAAAAACGCCGCGCCGTGTTCATGTCCTTCGACAAGCGAATCGGATCCAGGTTGCCGTTGGCGTAGTCGTGAGGAAAATACGTGAGCACCTTGCTTCCATCCGGGGACTCCCACCAGAAGATCTTGAATGGCAGCATGTTCGTGTCGTTCCACTCCATCTTTTGCGTCACAAAAAAGTCCACGCCCGACCGCTTGTAAATCTGCGGCAACTGCCAGTTGTAGCCGAACGAATCGGGGTTCCACCCAATCTTCGCGGTCTTCCCATACAGCCGTTGAAACGTAGACTGCCCCACCAGCAGCTGCCGCACCAGCGACTCGCCATCCGGCATGTTGAGGTCGGGCTCCAGCCACATACCACCAACCAGTTCCCACCGCCCCTCATCGATGCGCTGCTTGATCTGCGTGTTTAAGGCCGGATATTTATCCGCCATCCACTGGTTATAGACCGCTGCGGACTGCGTATACGTGTAGGTCGGATACTCGTTCATCAACTGAGCGGCCGTACCGAACGTCCGCTTCACCACATCGACTGTTTCAGTCCAGGGCCAGAGCCACGCCGCATCGATATGCGAGTTTCCAACCAGGTGAAACGTTGCCTTTTGCAGCAGCGGCCGCAACGGCGCAAGCGTGCCCTGCGCGCGCTGCAACGACGCATCGAAAGCAGTCTGATCGGCACGGTCCAGCGCAGCAACATCAACCTGATCAATCGCCTTGGTCAACATCGCAGCGTCCGCTGCCGACGTCGGAGCGAGTGTCGGGATCAACGCCGACGCCGAGACAAATTCCTCGCGAAGGTCTTCAGGACTAGGCCGATTCGTGGCGAACGTCACCTTCATGACGGCTCCGCGGAAGTCCTTATCATCCGCGCTCTGCATGATCTTCACAGCCACCAGGATCTTGTCGCCGGGCTTTGCCGAACCGAAAAGATCGATCGATTCCAGATCGTCTCCCAACGCCACGCGTCGGCCGTTGA
>CAZZYB010000012.1:22518-22970 GCA_964658125.1 uncultured Acetobacteraceae bacterium
CGTCAAGGGCCCATTCGCGGACGCGCGAAACTCAAACTTGATATCCGCTCCGGTAAGGTCGTAGCCGTTGAGCGTCTTCGGCACTTCAATGCTGCGGCGATACCAGACCGCTTCCTTGCCGGCCTTCGTCCGCCCGTTCACGACAGCCCACTTCGAGTCGTCGAGCGCAGGCGACTCGCCGTGCGGAACATCGCCCGCATGAAAGCGCCAAGGCCCATCCGGCAGCGTCTGCAATGACGCCAGCCGCTCCAGCACCGCGTTTTCAGCAGCAGACAGCGGCAACAGGTTCGGCTGAGGCGTCGAGCGTTGCGCATGGGCAGGCAGCAACAACACACCGCTAAACAGCGCACAGATCAAATACGCAGGCGTTCGAGTCATGCATCACTCCCGGGCAAGTCAGTCTTGTTTACGCAGAGCAAGCATATCTGACTTCCCGGCGATGCTCCACGCAA
>CAZZYB010000013.1:0-22315 GCA_964658125.1 uncultured Acetobacteraceae bacterium
TTTATTGTGCGAAGCAACTCTAGCTAAGCGGACATGACGTTGTAATTAGACTTAAGTACAACTGACCAGAAAAAAGTTCAGCTGAAAAATTATTCCGTATTTGCCTTGCCGGTACGTTCACGCCGGTCCCCACTGCGCTAAGATGACGGTCTGCATGGCCTGGCACTACCTACTCCCGTTCCTTCTTTCTGGCACCTTGGTGGCTCAGGGTCCGCCATCATCGCTTGAAGCGACCGCGCCGGTGGCCGCCAAATCCTGGCGCATCCCGGACGGCCTTCTGGACCCCGTTGTCGAAGCGCTGCTGGAAGGCCCGGATCACTACCTCTGGATCGGTACACCCAGCGGCCTCATCCGTTTCGACGGAGAGACTTTCCAGCTCTACCAGGGCGAAGGACAGGAGGTGCTGGCGCGTGGTGTGACTTGCTTGACACTCACTTCTGACGGAAGTGTGTTCGCCGGGACGGACGGTGGCGGATTGGTTCGCTTTCACGGAACTACGGTGCAGATCATCGGGTCCGGACAGGGACTACAGAACCCCTTGGTTCGCGCAGTGCTCGAAGATGCGGACCATCGCCTTTGGGTGGGCACCGACCACGGCCTCTTCGTGGGCGATGGGAGTGCGTTCCGGTATGCTTTGCCTCGGGAGCGCTATCCCACGCTGGGCTCGGCGGCGTTGATTCAGGACCGGTCCGGGAGCATCTGGTCTGCCGGCAGTGTGCTGCTTCGTTCGACGTCCGCAGGGGTGACGGAGTATCCGCTCCCTTCGCTTGGCGGCTCGCAAAGGGTGAAAGCGATTGCCGAGGATAGCGATGGAACCATGTTCGTTGGCGCTGTTTCGGGGCTGTTCAAGCGTAGCCCAGGCGGCCGATTTCTGCGTGTCGGCGGTGTTCCGGGAAGCATCAGGACCTTTGGCCGCGCCCCCACGGGTGAGCTGACGGTTGGGACTGCCGGATTCGGCGCCTACATTCGACATGGCAACAGATTTGACCGCGCGGCATTCACGGGTATGTTTCCAAGCCAGACGCTCTTGAGCAGCGTCCGCGACACCAGCGGAGACAGCTGGTTCGGAACCCAGGGTGGCCTCACCCGGTTGAGCAGGGCATCGATGAATATCGTTCCGCTCCCAACCGCGAGTGCAGATTTCGCCACGATCACCCCGGACACGGAAGGCAGCATGTGGTTCTGCTCCAACGGAGTCTTCCACCTTCATGGAGAAGTGGCTACACCCTTCCGTTTTGCGGGCTTGAGCAACACGATCGCTCGAACGGTGCTCCGTGATGCCGACGGAGGACTGTGGGTCGGAACCGCCGGCAATGGCGCCTTTCGCTTCAAGGACGGAAGTTCGACGTTGCATCTCACACGAGAAATCGGGACCAACTACATCCGGGGCTTTTTGCAATCGAAGCGGACCGGCGTCTGGATCGCAACCGACGGCGGGGTGAGTCTCTGGCAGCACGGTCAAACCACAAACTTCCACGAGATCGAGGGAGCTCCTCATACACTCGTTTTCTCTATGTCGGAGCAGGTTGGCAACAAACTCTGGGTGGGAACGCCCCGCGGATTGTTCCTCCTGGAAAACGGCCATTATCGGGATCTTCCCGCAAACCTCCTCCTGGCGCCGGGTCCCGTGTGGAGCGTTCACGCGGACGACAATGATGGGCTTTGGCTCGGCACAAACACCGGACTTTATTACTGGCATAACGGCACTCTTTCCCATGCGCCAATTGCGTCAGACGAAGTAAGCCAAGCCATCGTGAATGTAATGGAGTCTCCTGAAGGCTGGCTTTGGCTCTCTGGGCCCACGCGGGTGTTGCGGGTCCTGCGCGCCGATCTTGAACGAGCTATTCTGCGTCACGAAGGTTCTGAAACCCTTGCGTTTCGCAACGAGTCCGTGACCGACAACTTTCCTTCCGCTGAACTGTTTGGTGGTATGCAGTCTTCTGGTGTAGCCGGAAGCGGCGGCAGCGCGTGGTTCGCAAGCTCGCAAGGACCTTTGCATGTGCTCGAAGAAACAAAAGATGTCGTGGCGATTCAGAGTCTATTCTGGCGACGCGTGCTGGTCGACGGCACCGTCCATCCATCGAGCAAGCTGCTGGTTCTCCCCGCAGGAACGAAAACCCTGGAGGTAGATTACTCGGTCTTAATGCTGCCTTCCCAATCCGGAGTGAGATTTCGCCAGCGGCTTGAGCCTTTCGGCGATTGGCTAAAGCCGACAATTGACCGAAGCGCCTCTTACGCAAACCTTTCCGCTGGGAAGTACGTTCTGGAAGTTCAAGCTGTCGACGCGAATGGCCACCCGATCGCTTCTCTCAGCCTTCCATTCGTGCAACGCGGATATTTCTATCAGCAGGCTTGGTTTTGGGCGCTTTGTGCTGCGGTCACGCTACTTCTCTTTCTCGGTCTACATCGTCTTCGGCTGCAACGCGTCCGGGAAAGTCTTTTGGCACTGGCTGCGGAAAGAGCCCGCTTAGCTCGCGAAATGCACGATACCCTCATCCAGGGCTGCACCGCCGTCTCCGCCTTGCTGGAAGCGATCGCGGGGCGTTACAAGGGAGAACGAGAGGGCACGGAGTGGTTGCTCTCTGCGCGCAATCAAATCAAGACAACGATTACGGAAGCCAGGGCAGCGGTTTGGGATCTTCGAACACAGGACGGCAGCGAGACTCTTGAAAATAATCTCCGCAAGATGACCCGCCGCGAGACGAGCGGAAGGAGCCTGGAGATTCACTTTCGAATGCAAGGCCAGGAGCCGCGTCTACCCGGATCTGTGACTTACGAACTTACGATGGGAACCCGTGAGGCGCTCCTGAACGCTGTCATGCACAGTGCCGCGGTTCGGATTGACCTCTCCTTGAAGTGCTCTCCTGGTGAAGTGGAAATCATGATCGAGGACGATGGCGTCGGCTTTCGGGCCTCCGATTCTGCAACGGATGGGCACTTCGGGCTATTGGGAATGAGGGAGAGAATGCAGAGAATCGGCGGTAAGTGCTCGATCGCCAGCGCCCAGGGACTTGGGACCGTCGTGCGTTTCGATTACAGCAATCACACCAAGGGAAGCGGTGCCAACTGATGACCCCCTCCATTCGGATACTTATCGTGGACGACCACCCCATGATGAGACTTGGAATCGCAGCGATGATCTCCTCGCAATCGGATATGGAAGTCGTCGCTCAGGCAGCGGACGCGGAGAGTGCGCAAACCCAGTTTGCCGCAGTCAAACCGAATGTTGTGATTGTGGACTTACGCTTGCCCGGATTGAGCGGCGTCGACTTGATTCGCAACTTGTATCCCCAATCGCCATCCACCGCTTTTCTGGTCCTGACGACGTATGAAGGAGACGAGGATATTTTTCAAGCGATGCGCGCCGGAGCGCTCGGCTACCTCATCAAGGGCATGTCGCAGGAAACGCTGATAAAAGGGATTCGTGCGGTCCGTGCCGGCAAACGTTACCTGCCGAATGAAGTGCGTGAAAAGCTTGGAGCTCGCAGCTCGCGAGACATTCTGAGCGAACGCGAGCGCGAAGTGTTGACGCTACTGGCAAAGGGAATGAGTAACAAGGGGATCGCGGCCGCATTGGGAGTGACCGAGGGAACCATCAAAAGCCATGTGGGAATGATTCTCGCCAATCTGGAGGTAGAGGACCGAACGCAGGCCGTATTGGCCCCCATTCAGCGAGGCCTTGTTCATATTTGAAAACTATGGATGCTAGTCCGGATCAATCAAGTCCATGGCGCCACAAATCACCAGGTGGAGGAGGCCACAGTAAACGGTGGTCCAGCCACATGATCGGTTACAGCGGTCTTCAGGACGAACGCCAGGTTCCGATTCTGCCAGCCCGGCTCCTGTTTATGGAGTGCTTCTTCCAGATACTTGTCGTCTGAGATGAAATCAACGGCTGCCTGCGATCCAGAGGTGCCGATACCGGCTGCGAGAACTAAGAACTGGCCGGACGCTGATTCGGGAAACCGGACGACCAATGCATAATCTTCGGCAGCGCCGGATTTGGTCCTGCGTACCTGCCAGACGCGCTTTTGCCCACCCTGCTCTTCTATATTCAAACGCTGATCGCGCTCCACAAAACGGTAGGGCAATTCACCGGAGAATCGCATTGTCCATCGATTATTAAAAGCTCCAAGCAGGACAGTTGGAGCCTTATGGATGTCTTCGAAGCTGTAGTCGTTACCTATTCGCAGATTGCTCGCCTTTTGCTTCCGCGCGAACAGCAACGACAGTTCTGTAGCCGCGTAAGCGGTGCCGATTCCCACCCCAAATTCGTCCCTCAGTTGCATATCACTCCAGGTAATTTTAGAGGCGGGGTCCAGGGGTAGGGGGGAACCGGTCCTTTCCCACTCTTCCTGAAACGAACCGGGGTGGGTGCGGATGTACTCCTCGTAAAGGCGGGGCATAGGAGCGTATGCAACAGACTTTGGGACGCCGATGAGCACGGGTGCATCACTTTTAAAAATGGGCTGCCAAAAAATAGCCGCCTGACTCATCTGCTCTGGACGATGGTGGCGCCAGAAGAGCAACCCCGCCAGAGCGGCAAAGACCATTGCAGCAGCAGCCCATGTGAACGGCCGTCCCACAAATATCGACTGTAACTCGGCTGCGTGGGGTATCTGGTGCGCAGTTGCCAGAGGATGCCGATCTTTGTTGTGCGCACCCTGAGGGAGCGGTTCGATCGAAATGAGATCGCTGGAGAGAGTTCCCTGCCCGACGCGGGGAGGACTCAAAGAAAACTCCGGCGTATACGAACCGACCGGGAGAGTGATCCGCACACCCTCATTGTCAGGCAAATGCAACCGATAATACCGCTCGAGCCGGCGTCGCACATCGCCAGCCTGGACTCGGACGATTGGATCCTCTCCAGTGGAGTAGGACACCGGTCGGCCAAATACTTCAACGCCAACGGTGCGCTCTTTTAGAGGGCCTCCCGGTTCCCGCAGCGCTTGCTCGACGACGAACGTGAGGAAATGGCGACTCCTTTGCGACGCTTTGAAAGCGGGCGAATGGCACACCGCTTCTAATGCGCTCCTTACTTGCGCCTTCTGCTCTTCATCCAGGGATGTAGCAGACCGATCTTCCGATTCGAGGATAGACGACATTTTCGCTCCGCCGAATTATACGACCCGAACCGCTCCCCTCGACATACCGTTTCAACGATTGCGGGATGCTTGTGGTTCCAGCAATATGCGGTGCAAAATTCACTGAAAACAATGCACTTATGGACTGCCTTACGGTAATGAACCGTTAGACACTTCTCTAATGCGCTGCTTGAGCCTAGGGTTACGCCGAACTTGAACAATCATTTCTGAAGTTTTGAACACGCCGGCAAATCCCTTGCCACATGATCACAACGCAACAAAGTAATGTTCGGAGACCAAGATGAAGCGTTACCTCAGACTCCTCCTAGTCGTACTCATTGTCGCTTCCCCCTTGCACTACCTTTCCGCGCAGGGGCTGACCGGGCAGATTGGCAGCTCAATCCAAGATTCCACGGGAGCCTCGATCCGTAACGCCAAGGTAACGTTGGAGAACGTGGAGACGAAACAAGAGCGATCTACCGTAACCAACGGAAGCGGCGACTTCGTCTTCACGGAGGTGCTGCCCGGGACGTATCGGGTTGCCGTAGCGCTGACGGGCTTCAAAGCCTTCAAACTGGAAGGCCTGAACCTGTCCGCAACACAGCGCATGGCGCTCAAACCGATTGTCCTTGAAATCGGGAACCTTACAGAGCAAATTTCCATCACCTCTGAAGTACCTGCAGTTGAGACCCAGAGTAGTGAGCGATCAGGGCTCATAACCGCAAAGCAGATTACCGAGTTGCCTACCATCGGACGAAATGTTCTCTCCCTTCTCAGTCTGGTTCCGGGCGTCATTTCGACGTCCACCTTTGAGTCCCCCGCTTCCGGTAGCCTGGACAACATCAAAATAAATGGGAGTCGCGGGCAAAGCATCAGCCTCTTGCTGGATGGCGTACCCACAATGGACACCGGGAATCAATCCGGCGCTCCGCTCTTGCCCGGCTTGGACGCGATCGGCGAAGTCAAGGTGCTAACGTCCAACTACCAGGCTGAATACGGTCGCTCCTACGGTGGTCTGATCACCATCAATACAAAGTCCGGAACCTCCGCGTTTCACGGCGGCGCCTATTACTTCTTCAGAAACGAAGCTTTGAACGCCAACAATTTCTTCGCTAAACGGGCGGGCACACGCCGCCCTCGCTACCGGTACAATTTCCCAGGATATTATCTTGGCGGTCCAATCTATATTCCAAAACTCGTTCCCCGCTCGGATAAGCTCTACTTTTTCTTTTCGCAGGAATTTCTGCCTGTTTCTTCTCCAAACAACCTGGTTCGCGGTACCGCGCCTACGGCCTTAGAGCGCCAGGGCGACTTCTCGCAAACGCTGGATACTAACGGCGTCCTCATTCCGGTTATTGATCCAAATACCCAGGCTGCATTTCCTGGAAACCGGATTCCACTCAGCCGCATTTCCTCGGCGGGGCAAGCCTTGTTGAATTATTTCCCGCTTCCAAACGCTGTCGACCCCAACAGAACATTCAACGAGGTGCTCCAGGCAACCACACGCTCGCGGTATCGCTTTGAGACGGTACGGGTGGATTACAACCTCAATTCGTCCAACCAGTTGTACGCACGTTGGAACCACACTCACAACACGACGGCCGGCCTCCAAAACGGATTTGGCGACTCCGGGTATCCTCATTTCTTCCTGACTTCCAATGCACCGGCTATGGGCTTGGTCGGTACATTCATTCATACGTTCAGTCCGACGCTTGTCAACGAAGTGACGGCAGGATACAGCCATTTCGATCAATTTCAGGAGGTAGACCCCGCCGCCGCAGCCTCAAACAATAGACAGACGGTCGGAGCAGCCATTCCTCAGTTTTACCCGGCCAACAATGCTCTCAACCTGTTGCCGAACACCAGCTTCGGTGGCGTGCAAAATCCATTGAACATAAATTATGAACAGCGCTTTCCGTTCACTGGAGCCAACACCGACACTGTCTATTCAGACAATCTCTCCAAGTTCTACGGGAAGCACAACTTCAAAGTGGGACTATATGTGGAACATGTTGGACGGGATGGAACTGCGTACTCCGGGCTCAACTCCTTCAATGGCACTGTAAACTTTAGCCGCGATTCCACCAATCCGTATGACTCAAATTATGCGTACTCCAATGCGCTATTAGGCTCACTCGACGCCTATACCGAGGCGAGCACACGACCAACGGCCAACGACAGGTACACTTCGATCGAGTGGTTCGGGCAGGATAACTGGCGTGTGACCAAGAAACTGACGCTCGACTTAGGCGCTAGATTTTATCTGGTCGGCCCAACCAATCAAGGCAACGGGCAGCAACTAGCGGGCTTTGTCCCTTCACTTTATGATGCCTCCAAAGCCCCCTCACTCATTCAGCCATACCTTAATGCCGCGGGGCAACGCGTGGGATACAATCCGGCGACCAACCAACAAGTCGCCGCAGTTTTGATCGGCAGCCTCGCTCCTGGATCAGGTACATTCTTTCAAGGCATGCAGGTTTACAACGGATCGATTCTCAAAAGCGACGGAGTTCACCTATTGCCACGCGTTGGGCTGTCTTATGACCCATTCGGCGATGGACGAACCGCGATTCGTGCCGGCTTCGGTATGTTTCCCGGCCGGGTCGCCGATGATCGGGGCGGAGACTTCCTCACTCAACCCCCACTACAGCAGCGAGTCAGCGTTTTCTACACAACGATTGCCCAGTTGGCAGCATCTCCCGCATTTGTAAGCCCAACGTCGGTTCTTGGAATCCAATCTGCTCTCGTACCTCCGGAAACATACAACTACAGTCTCGGCGTGCAGCGCGACATCGGATTCAAGACGGTGCTTTCCGCGGCGTATGTAGGAGGAGTTTCCCGCCACTTGCTTCAGGAAAACAACCTGAATGCCGTTGCCTATGGGGCCCAGTTCACTCCAGCCGGTGCAGACCCTACTCGCGCAGGTCAACTGTTGCCCATCAACTTCCTCCGGCCTATCAAAGGGTTCCAGGACGTTCTTTATGAGACGTTTTCGGGAACGGCCAATTACAACTCCCTCCAAGTCACTGCCAATCGGCGAGCCAGCGGAAAACTCACATACGGCATGACATGGACTTATTCCAAGGCGATGGACCTCACCGACGGCGATCAAAGTGGAGTCTTGAACCCCTTCATCAATCCGCGACTTCGTAATTATGGAAAAGCTGGCTTTGACCGCACGCACGATGTAGTTTTGAACTACAACTACAGACTACCCATGATCCGTAAGAACTGGATAGCAAACGCATTCTTGGGAGCCTGGGAATCTTCAGGAATACTCTCATTCATCAGCGGGGTGCCTCTGGGAATCTCCTACACCGACAGCTCCACAACAAATATTACAGGGGCGGGTGGCGCTGGAGTTGATAGCCGGGTGGATGTGATCGGTGATCCCAGACTGGCGCGTGCCGACCGGACAAACACGCACGTTTTCAATACCAACGCCATTGCGCGTCCCGTCGCCGGAACATTTGGAGTGGGAAATGCCAAGAAAGATATTTTTCGCGGCCCCGGAATCGAGAATGTGGATCTCACCATGTTCAAGAACTTCCCGTTGGGAGGAACAAAGGAGAAAAACATACAGTTCCGTGTAGAGGCCTACAACGCTTTCAACCATACACAGTTTACAAGCGTGGATACCGGTGCCAGGTTCAATGCGGCAGGTCAACAAATCAACGGTAGCTTTGGATCCTACACGGCGGCAGGCAACCCGCGCCGAATGCAATTGGGTCTGAAATTTGCTTTCTAGGCGGAACAGGGGCGGGGGAACCGCCGCCTGCTCCATTGTTGAATACTTTATCCTGAGGATCTAATGAATATTACGGTATATATCATCTTTTGTTTACTGGTTGGCATGGCTACATGGAAAAGCGTCAATGCACAAGCCCCCAACAATGATCTTCCCACCCCGGCCCTTCAAGAACTGCCCGGCGACGGCCTCAACGGCCATCCATTCCTATATTGCGGAGAGTGGGACTACATCCACCCGGAGCAGACAATGCATTTGGTCCGCGGTGGCAAAGAAGTATGGAATTACTCGATTCCACAAAAGGTGGTCATAGCCGGGAAAACTGAAATTCAGGAGTTTGGCGACTGCACACGTTTATCCAATGGAAATATCCTTTTCAGCCGCAAGACGGGGGCCGACCTCGTCTCACCGGAGAAGAAGATTCTGTGGAGTTATAACGCGGAGATTGGGACAGAAGTGCATTCAGTCCAGGCGATCGGCAAGAACCGTGTTTTGTTGATGCAGAACGGTAACCCCGCCAAGCTGCTCCTTATTGAAATCCCGTCCGGCAGAGTGGTCAGGCAGGTTGCTATTCCAACCGCTCATCCCGACAAAGTTCATGGACAGTTCCGGCGCGCACGCCAGACGAGTGCCGGCACGTTTTTAGTAGCTCACATGGACATGAATAAGGTAGTCGAGTACGACAAGAAAGGGACTGCTATATGGTCCGTGGATGCCCCTTCGGCTTGGTCGGCGATCAGATTGAAGAGCGGAAATACCCTTATAGCGGGAAACCAACATGCCTACGTACGTGAAGTGAATCCCAAGGGCGTAACAGTGTGGGAAATCACACAGAATGAACTTCCCGGTTTCCCTCTCGCGGTGGTCCAGGAAGTTTCGCGCCTTGCAAACGGCAACACGATCATTTGCAACTGGGTGGCCGGAGGCGTAAAGCCTCCACAGTGGCCCGATACTGTGCAAGTGATCGAGGTGAGCCCCCAAAAGAAAGTCGTATGGGCGTTGCGCCAATGGAAGGACCCAAATCTCGGTCCGGCATCAGCTATACAACTGTTGGATGAGCCCGGAATCCCCGAGAAGGGCGCTTTGCAACGTTAGGTCTCTGCAAAATGGAAATTGCTGTGAGAACACGTCCTGGGTTAATGTGGTATCCAATTGAATGCTGCATTTAAGTGTGTGACCGTCTTGAAGTCTTCTCGTAGCAAAACGATTTAAAACTGCCACCGAAACCGCGGGATGGAGACCTAAGTGATGCGTCGGGACGCCGTGTATAGACTCCTCTTTTCTTTAACTCTTCTTTGCCTTGCCGGGACAGAGGTGCGTGCACAGGTCGATGTTCTCACGCAGCACAACGACAACGCCCGCACCGGCGTGAACCTCCACGAAACCGTTCTCAAACCCGCAACGGTGAATAAAAGACAATTCGGCTTGCTGTTCAGGCATAAAGTAGACGACCAGCTTTATACGCAGCCCCTGATCGTGACTGGCGTGACCGTCGGCGGCGGCGCGCATGACTGCGTGTATGTGACGACCGTAAACAATAGCGTTTATGCGTTTGACGCGAATGATCCCGCCGCCGTAGATCCGGTGGGGCATGTGAATTTTGGCATGCCAGCCGACATGCACAGCACAGACTTCGGTTGTTTGGATATCAACGGGCAGATGGGTATCATCGGAACGCCGGTCATCGATAAGATCAAGGGGATGTATGTTGTGGCGTTGACCCGCGCTGGAGAGGTGAACTCCCCTAGGGGCGTCTTCACGCAAAGAATTCACGCGTTGGATCTGGCTACAGGCGCCGACCTACCCGGGAGTCCCGTCGAGATAAAGGCTGCGGACTTCGACCCCTTGATGCAGAACCAGCGTCCGGCGCTCATGCTGGCGAATGACACGTTATATGTCGGTTATGCATCCCATTGCGACAGAGAGCCCTATCACGGCTTTTTGATGGCTTACGATACCAGAACTCTCGCGCAGGTGGCTGTGCTGAATACATCTCCGTCTGGTTCCGCAGCGAGTATCTGGCAATCCGGACAAGGTCCTTCGGCCGATGGAGAAGGAAATATTTATGTTGTAACTGGCAACGGTAGTTGGGACGGTAAACAAGACTTCAGCGAAAGCTTCCTAAAGTTGACGCCGCAACTTAGGCTCTTGGACTGGTTTACCCCGACCAACCACTTTGAATTGGATAAGCGCGACGATGACCTGAATTCATCGGGTGCAACCTTGATCCCTGGTACCCACCTGGTGTTAGGGGGAGGTAAAGAGGGCGTTCTTTACACGCTCAATACTCAATCGCTCGGTCACCTCGGAGATGAGCACGCTCTACAGCACTTCAAGGCAACAGCATCGCACCTTCATAGCCTGGTTTATTGGGAAAGCGCGAAGGCGGTAAACCTGCTTTATGCGTGGGGTCAGAGAGATAAAGCCAAAGTTTATAGATTGACCGGCGATAAGCTCGCGGAATCACCATTGATGATGCGGGATATTCGAAACCAAGGCCATCCTGGGGCTATGCTTTCACTTTCGTCAAATGGTGGTAAGGACGGCATTCTTTGGGCCGCTATCCACGCTACGGGAGATTCTTGGCACGAGTCTCGGCCCGGAGTGCTTCATGCTTACGATGCCGATGATATTCGTCGGGAATTGTGGAATTCACTACAAGTACCGGCACGCGACGATTGTGACGAGTATTCGAAAATGGCGCCACCCACAATCGCGAATGGCAAAGTATATTTCACCAGCTTCGGAAAAGAAAATGTAGGCACGGGACAGTTCTCTGTATACGGCCCTCTACCGGACAAGGTTCCACCCAATCTCCCATCCCTATGGAGGTGAGGGCTGAAATCAAGTCTGGTTTCGTTGCTCTCTCGTGGGAACGCGTTCAAGGGGCCTCGTTCTACAGGGTAAAGCGAACCACCTCGATTGAACCCCGGATGAAATTAGTGGCGACTGGATTGACTTCGGAGCGATATCGGGAACCAGCGCCCGACCGCGGAGAAACGCTTACGTATATAGTCTCCGCCGTTGGGCCGAATGGAATTATCGGAAACTCGAAAAGTATCACTCTTGCACGTCAGAAAGCCCTGCCGAAGGAAGACTGACTTCCGTGAGTAAACGTTCGAACAGCGGGGAGAATTGTCAATGAAGATACGACTTCAAATGTCAACAAGAATAAACATCTATCTTTGTTTTGTTTTTCTTACCACCACCATTGTGGCCCAAAAGCATTCTGCGGATCTCACTAACGTCCGGGGCTTCAACTACACCACTTCGCTTGACATGTCGATTGGCCCTGGTGGTCATTCGGGCCTTTGGCTCAAATACGATGCTGCGCAGGTGGAACGCGACCTCACCAACGCTCAGCGTCTCAATCTCAATCAGGTACGAGTCTTTGTGGCATATAGTGCCTGGAAGATCGACCCACAGCTTTCCAACCGTAATCTCCTGGACTTTCTGCGTACCTGTCAGAGGCACGGCATCGGCGTCATGCTCGGCCTAATCGACCAGCCTCGCCCCACCCCCCCAGGCACCACTCTGGCTCCTGAGTTGCAAACTTGGCTGGCTGGCTTAGTGAATCTTGCTGGAAAGGAACCTGCCCTCCAATTCTGGGACGCCGCCAATGAACCCGACGGGGCTGCTCGCAATGGCCCCGACGCACGGGCTCGAGCGCTCGTGATCGCCCGCGCCACGGCCGATCTCCTGCGCGCTACGGGCACTAACATCCCCATCACCATTGGCTGCATCCACGTGGCCTGCATGAAGGAGACTGCTCCAGCGGTCGACGTGCTTTCCTTCCACGACTACAGCTCCACCCGCGTAGAAATTCGCGCAAACATCGCTGAGGCGCAGGCATTTGCAGCGTCGGTACACAAGCCAGTCTTCAACTCAGAGATCGCATGCATTGGCCGGGCTAACCCCTACGACATGGCGCTCGAAGAATTCGAGCGAGGTCACATGGGCTGGTATCTATGGGAGCTAACCATTACCCACGAATGGGGAGACGTGCACGGTGTTTTCTATCCGGACGGAACGGTTCGCGATCCCTCGATCGTTGCCGCGATTGTGGGCTTCTATCGAAACCGCACCGGCAATACAGTTCCGGAGAATCCGGACCGCGAACACTGGGTACAGAAGGCCGTAAGCAGCGGCAAAGCCTGGCTGGCCTCCACTTCTCCTGGTTGGGATGAAGGCCTCAAGCAGGCAGAGATCGAAGCGAACATTCTCGAAGCGGCCCAGCTAGTCGCAATGCGCAACCCGCCGACACGCACAGTCGAACTGCTTCGCAACGCGCCGCCCAACATCCCGGCCCTCCAAGCCGTGGTTCGCGAGTGGGTTGAGGTGCTTGAACCCTACATCGACACGAAACATACCGCTACCCCAGCTCCAATGAAGACGATCCCGTGACCACGCTTGCAGTAAATTCCCCCGATTTCACGATGTCGCCCGCCCCATCCCAGGAAGGTAGCCCCGAACGTGTGTGAGTGTGTAACTCCTCCACCCAACGAAAAAAGCACCCGCAAGCTGCGATACTCAAATCCCGGCATCTGATTGATTCCAGATATTGCGTCGGTAAGTCGGAAAGGATCTCATTCCGGCCCTCTGCATAGTTTCGACGACGGCCTCATCGCTAAACAATAGATATCTGCGCAAACATCTCACGTGCCATCCTCGCAAAACCGGTAACCGACATGCGAATCCGTGAGAAGGTATTTGGGATTCGCTGGATCGTCTTCCAGCTTCTTGCGAAGTTGGTGTATGTAGGTGCGCAGGTACTCCAACTCGCCTCCGTACTCCGGTCCCCACACCTTGCTAAGAAGCCGATTATGGTGGATCGGGCGTCCGGCATGCACCATCAGATGATGGATCAGCTCAAACTCCTTGGGAGTGAAATGAATCACCTTATCGTCTTTCATCACTATTCTACGCGCTGGATCGAGTACGATTGCTCCTACGCGAATGACTTCATCCTGTGAATCTCTCGGTCTGTTTGCGATACGTATAGACGCCCGGATACGGGCAGTAAGTTCGCCCAGTTGGAACGGCTTGGTCACGTAGTCGTTGGCCCCCGCATCCAGCGCCTCGACCTTGTCATCCACACTGTCGCGAACGGTTAACATCAAGATCGGTAGCCGTGAAGAGATCAGTCGAATGGAACGGCAGGCTTGCACGCCGCTCATGCCAGGCATGTTGATATCCAACAGTACGGCATCGAAGTTCCCCGTCCGAACCAGTGCGACAGCTTCTTCTCCTCGCGCTGCTTCTATCGTTGAGAACCCCACATCTTTAAGAGTCATCTTTAAAGCGAGGCGGATGGCAGATTCATCATCGACAATCAATATCGTTCCTTGGTTCATATATGTTCTCCATATCTCATCTTGGGTAGCGAGAGAAAAAACGTGGTTCCTTCGCTCTCTGCACTAATCACCCACACATGTCCGTGATGCGCCTCGGCCGCTTTCTTTACTATGGATAAGCCAACCCCCGTCCCCCGAACATTGGTCCTGGTCTCAGGGCAACGATAGAAGCGCTCAAAGACACGGTCGCGATCGTTGAGAGGAATCACGGGTCCGAGACTATGAACGGCAACTACGAGTTCGCTCACGTTGTCTCGGACAGAAACGTCGATGGTCGTCTGCGGATTGGAATACTTGGCAGCATTGTCCAAATACTGCTCGAGTACTGTCGTCAGAAGCTCCTTATCGCCCGATACCGACGACAGACCATGGGGAATTGAGATCGCCAATGGATGCCCTTCGAGCGAGTCAGAAAGCTCCTTACGCACATCGCCAATAAGAGTCGAAAGATCGACATCTTCCCATGTAAGCCTTATCTTTTCCGCTTCAAGCTTCGCTGTCTGCAAAAGACGATCACAAAGTTGACTCAGCCGTATACTTTCGCCATCAATCAAAGTTGCGAGCTCTCTGTGTCCCGCAGACAAATCTTCCGCTTCGAGCAGGCCTCCGCTCGCAATACGAATCGCCGTCAAGGGTGTCTTGAAGGCGTGCGCCAATGCGTCCAACACGGCCCCGCGCAATCTTTCACTTTGATGAGCGTTTTCAGCGTGGCTTTCTTTTTCAAGTGAGCGTGCACGCTCAAATGTCATCGCCACCAGGGAAGCCAATGCATCTGCCAACATGTTTGTGGAGTTGCCATGCAGTGTCAACGCGCCGATGAGGCTCAATCCCGGACGAAGGACCCGCGTGGTTGTTCGCGCGGCTACATCATCGATGTTTTTATCGAGCAGGTACGCAGTCCTCGCTGACTCGGCCTCTGCTCCCGACCAGGTGCCCGCATGATCGAGGCGAGCGTGAAATCCATCGAATATGGCCACTCCCTCGATATCGAAACACTGTCTTATGAGATAAATAAGCTGCGGACCCAGTGGCTGTCGGAGATCCAGGGAAGCGGTCGCACGGCTCAGATCGTACAGTTGCTCCATTTGTTTGCGATGCGTTTCCACCTCTGCGGTCCGTTCTCGTTCGCGAGCCGAGAGGCGCCCGATCACCAGCGCACAAACCTCAAAAGTGCCCAACGTCAGCCAACCAACTCCGTCGCCAATGTCAAGATGAAGGATCGGGGGAATATAGAAGAAGTCTAGACAGGCTGCGGCCATCAGCGAGACAATCGATCCGGCCCAAAACCCCGATGCAATGGTTGCGAAGACAGTGACCAACAACAGCAGCAGACTGGCTGTGTTCACAGAGACTTGCAGTGCATAGCCGGCGTAAGAGAGGACGAGCACCAGGCAGGACCAGGCCAGAACTTCAGCCACTGCTCTGAGACTCAGTCGCTTTAGCCTTCGGCGGATCCCTGCTTTGATCATAAGACTGACTAGAGGGCTCGCCGCTCGTACTCCGGCTGTCCACTCCTCACTCAAGTTTAACTGCCGTCCCGTAAGAAACCTGTAAAGATGAGGTGAGAACTTCGTAAATGGTCAGCCGAAGCCCAGTTTCAATGCTTAGTACGAAGCCTTTGCTTCACGAGCAAGCTGTTCATATCGCTGCGCCTGCTCCGCCGAAGCCGTCGTCTTCTGCACATATGAGTCATAGAGATAGTGCGCGGAGTCAACCGGAGCGGGATATTTTTTCGCGTAGACTGTGGGGTTCGCGGCGCGACGTTCCCACTCCTGCTTTTCTTCATTAGCCAGCACACGGTTGGTCCCCGCAAGATTGTTGTAGTAGTCGCGCAGGGTCAGGTAGTCCGCAGATGTTTTGGCGTTGTGGATCATCCTTTTCACCTGGCTGCGGGTGTAGTGCAAAGAGTCGGTGGATGTGGCAGTCTGGCCGGTACTGGCAGCCGTTGCGATGATCAGAAAGGCAATAGATACAAGGGCTTTCATGTTTGTTCTCCTTAGAACAAGCTTCTTCCTCCCGCGATGAGGAAGGCATAAAGACCACAAGGGATTTGCCTCGTTCAAATGCGAATGCATGTTCACCTTCATGCTTTCCTGATGCCTCGTCTCCCAGACTTAAGCAAGTACATTCGAGGATCGCGATGCCCGCTGCCACATCAACTGAATACCTTCTAAAGATGGAACTGATTGCTCTTGATGAGCGGCTGTGTCGGACCCTAGATCGGATGATGCGGCTATGCAAGCAGGCAGAGGACGGTAATGCCACGCAGGAGGCTGACAAAATCCGACGGGTAAACAAAGTCCTTGTCAGGACCAAGCGCAGGCTTGAACATTTCTGCTGATCGCCATTCAGGGAAGATTGCGAGTGCCTACCGCTTCGCGAAGCTGTTCCAGGGCGAGCAGATAAGCTCCGAGGGCCTGGCGATAAGCAAGCTGGGTTGAACGATACGTGCGCTCGGCATCTAGAAAATCGAGTAGGCTTGTCGCACCCCGGTGATAGGAATATTCGCTGATATCTCTGCTCTTCTGAGAAACATTCAAATACTGGTCCTTGTAGAGCTCGATCACATTGCTGGTTGTCTGAAGAGCCTCAAAGGCGTCCCTCACGTCCGTGAGAACCTGCCCGCTGGCCGCCTGCTTTTGCTGCTCTGCCTGCGTGAGCGCGAACCTGGTGCGGGCGATCTCGCCCTGGTTGCGATTGAAGATTGCGAGCGGATAACTCACAAGGAATGTCGCCGTATTGATTGCGTTCACATGCGAGTAGTTGGCGGAGATCGTGACGTCCTGTTTCCCGTTGGCTTTGGCGAGTGTGACCTGGCTGGCTGCCGCAGTCACCCCCTGATTGGCTGCGAGCAGATCGGGCCTGTTCTGCAACGCCTTGAGTTGTAGGTCGTCCAGCTTCACCGCCATTGGCAGGTAGTCGAAGTTCTCAGTGACGTCGAAGTCGGCCGGCACGGATTCGTAACCCAATAACTGCCGCAAGTCGGAGAGAGCCTGCGTCCGCGCCAACTCCGCAGCGCCGAGGTCGCCCTGAAACTGGAGAAGCTGTAGCTGGATTTTGAGGGAGTCGTTCTCTGAAATGGCCCCCTTCTTGAATTGAAGTTCACCGATGTCGACGGTGTTCTGAAAGCTCGCCAAGTCTTGCTGCGCGAGTTGGATTGTCGACTCGGCGATTTGTACATTCGTGAATAACGTAGAAACCTGGAACGTCAATTGGCGTTCCGCATCTGTCACCTGCGACCGCGTGACGGCGGTTGCATCCTTGGCTGCCTGAAAGCGGCGCTCGCGCTTTCGTCCGCGCTCAAACAAATAACTCAGGCCGAGGTCGGCCTCTGTCGAGTCATGCAGATAGTCTCGGTTGAACTCGCTCGGTGTAAATACAGGAAGATACTCCCAGTCGGTGAACAGTGTTGGATTCGGGCGAAGATGTGCCGTGACTTCCTGCGCTTCGCTTTGCTGGATCGTTGTGCGAGTGGCGAGGAGTGTGTGATTGTGCTGTAGCGCCAACTGGATCGCATCATCGAGCGAGAGCCGCACAGATGGTGGTGGCGCAGGCGCGGTTGTCGCTTGAGGAAGGCTTCGCATGCTTGCTGGCTGCGCGGTCTGTGCCGGCAGTTGCAAAGCGGTCGGAGGCGCAACGGATCGTGCGGGCGCGGACGCCGCTGGTGCAGCCGCCGTCTGAGCCTCGCTCGAACCGGCGACGAAGCTCATCACGCCCGCCGCGAAGAGAGTTGCAATTGGCCCCACAATAAAGCTTGTTTCTTTACACTTCACTGAACACCTCCGGTTGGGGGAGCCTATCTCCATCTCTTGCGATCCAGACGTAGAGGGTGGGGAGCAGGAGGAGGCTCATCAGGAGAGCGGCAACCAGACCGCCCACAATCACGATGGCAAATGGCCGTTGCGAATCTGAGCCGATAGCGTGCGAGAGCGCCGCAGGCACGAGCCCAAAGCACGCCACCAGCATCGTCATCATGATGGGGCGAAGCCGCAGTACGGCGCCCTCGATCGCGGACTCTTCGATGCTATGACCGCGCGCACGCAGTTGATTGATGTACTCCAGCATAATGACGCCGGTTTGTACAGAGACACCAAACAACGCGAGAAACCCGACGCCCGACGAGACGCTGAAGTGCGTGCCCGTAGTCAGCAGCGCGAGCAGGCCACCGAGCGGAGCGAGCGTTACCACCCCAAGGATCAGCAGCGCCCACTTCGCTGAGCGGAACATGCTGTAGAGGATGATGAAGATCACTAGGATGGTGAGTGGCACGATCATCTGCAGGCGCTTGGACGACCTCTGCTCGCTTTGGTACTCGCCTGCCCACTCGATGTGATAGCCCTTGGGCAGCTGGACTTTGCGGTCGACTTCGCGGATCGCTTCTTCGACCGTGCTGCCAAGATCGCGTCCCCGAACGCTGTAACGGACGCCGACATATCGCTGGTTGCCTTCGCGATAAATATCGTAAGCTCCGTCGCTCACGTCGAGCTTCGTCAGTTGCGCCAGCGAGACGCGCTCGCCGGACGGTGACAGAAGGCGAATGTCGTCGATGGCTTCTTTCGTGCTTCGATATCTCGCCTGATAACGAACGACCACATCGTAACGCTGCGCACCTTGCAGAACCTGACTCACAGCGTTACCACCCACGGCCGTCTGGATCGCATCCTGGATGTCGGAAACATTGATGCCGAAGCGCGCGGCCTGTTGGCGGTCGATCACGAAGTTGAGGTTGGGCTGTCCGATGACCCGAAAGAGGCCAAGGTCCCGGATGCCAGGGACGGCACCGAGCACCCTGGTGATCTCCTCGCCCTTCTTTTCAAGCAGCTTGAGATCGTCGCCGTAGATCTTGGCGCCGCTGCCGCCCTTGAGGCCGCTGATCGTTTCGCCGACGTTGTCTTCGATCGGCTGCGAGAAGTTCCACACGGCGCCGGGCAGTTTTGACACCTCGCGGTTCATTGCGGCTATCAACTCATCCTTGTCTTCATGGAAGACGGGCCGCCACTGGTCCTTGGGCTTGAGGTCGACAAAGTATTCCGTATTGCCGAAGCCCCCGGTATCTGTGCCGTCGTCGGGACGGCCGGCTTGAGAGACGACGTTGGTCACCTCAGGAAACGACGCGAAGATGAGGCGGGCCTGGTCGGTAAAACGCGAACCCTCCGTGAGGCTTGTGCTGTTAGCCAGCGACCCGCGGGCCCAGATGGCGCCTTCATCCAGATGCGGCAGGAACTCAGAACCGATGACGCCGCTCAACCCTAGAAACATCGAGAAGCAAAGAGCGACAGCGGCACCGCCGATCACGATCCAGCGGTGCGCGATATGCCAGCTCAGCGCGACGCGATAGCGTTGGGTGAGGAAGACCATCAGCGGGTTGCGCCACTCTTTCACCTCGTGGCGAAACAACGCGCTTGCCAGCACGGGTGCGATCAGAATTGAAAACGTGAGTGCGCCCAGCAGCGCGAACGCCACTGTCCATGCCATTGGACGAAAAAGGCGGCCTTCAACCTGCTGCAGCGTGAAGATGGGCATGTACGCCGTGATGATGATGGTGATGGCGTAGAAGACCGGGCGCTGCACTTCGTGGGCAGCTTCGCGAAGGGTCTGCGCTATGGTAGTTGGAGTCCTCGGCGAGCCGCTGCGCTTGCTGAGGCGACGCACGATGTTCTCGACCATCACGACTGCGCCGTCGACCACCATACCAAAGTCCAGCGCGCCCAGCGAGAGAAGGTTGGCGGGGATACGGCTCAGGTCAAGCCATATGGAAGCGAATAGCAGAGCGAAGGGAATCGTGAGCGCGACGATGAACGCGCCGCGGATGTTGCCGAGAAAGAGGAAGAGGATGATGGTTACAAGGATCATGCCTTCACCGAGATTATGCATGACCGTGTGCGTCGTGTAGTGGAGCAAGTCGCTGCGGTCCAGCATCGGCACGATCTTTACGCCGGCCGGCAGGATCCGCTCGTTGAGCTCCTTGACCTTGGCATGAATCGCATCGAGCGTGGGGCCTGCGTCGGCACCTTTGCGCAGCAGCACGACGCCCTGAATGACATCCGGGTTGTCTATGATTTTTCCATCGGAGCGATGGATAGCGCGGGCCATGTGGCCTAGTCGCACCTTCTCTCCCTGGGCTACTTCGGCGATGTCCTGCACGCGGAGAGCTGTGCCGTTCTGCGTCTTGAGTACGGTCTGCTCGATGTCTGCAACGTTGCGATACAGGCCGATCGCGCGAACGTTCATCTGTTGCAGACCGGTTTCGACAAAGCCGCCGCCGGCGTTGATGTTATTGTTCGTGAGCTGCTGCTCCACCTGGCCGATGCTGATGCCGTGAGAGATGAGCTTGTTCGGGTCGACGCGCACCTGGTACTCGCGCACCGTTCCGCCAAAGTCGGAGACGTCGACGACGTTCGGTACGGACTTGAACTCTTTCTCCAGCGTCCAGTCTTCGATCGACCGCAAGGCCATGAGGTCGTACTCGGGGTTGGTGCTGTGCAACGTGTACCAGTAAATTTGCCCGACGGTGCTCCAGTCGGTGCCCATCTGCGGTTGCACGCCCGTGGGCAATGTCAGACCGGACATGCGCTCCAACACTTTCTGGCGGTTCCAGTCGTTGTCGGACTGATCGTCGAAGATCATCAGCACAAACGAAAGACCGAACAGCGACTCCGAGCGCAGATGCGCGAGATGCGGGATGCCGTTCATCTGCGTCTCGACGGGAATCGTGACCTGCTGCTCGACTTCCTCCGCCGCGCGCCCCGGCCATTGCGTGATGACTGTGACATAGTTGTCTGCAATGTCGGGATACGCCTCCACCGGCAGGTTGTGGAAGGAAACGGCCCCCCACGCCAGCAGCAGAAGCGCGATCGCCAGGATGACGAGGCGATTGCTCAGCGCAAAATCTATCAGCTTCCGAATCATAACGAAGTCCTTGTTGCCGCTTGGGCGAGTGAGCTCACTGCTCGATGGTGTGCTGCATGGCCAGCGCATTTGAGACCACCTGCTGGCCTGGCTTCAGGCCGGACTTGATCTCCTGCGTGTTATCGGCCAGAGCCTCGCCGGTGGAAACTTCGATCCTTCGAAACTGGTTTCCGGGGGCAGGGACGTACACGTAGTCGCGGTCGTGGAGATGCAAAACCGCGGAGGCGGGAACGGCGGTTTCGATGTGCTGAATCCTTCCGCGAAGGGTTGCCGTCACAAACATCCCCAGTCGCATCAGCCCCGGATTCCGGACCTCTATACGTACTTTGGCGGTACGCATGGAAGGGTCCAAACTTGTGCCGATGTTGCTGATGATGCCGTTCAGTGTCTTGCCCGGATAAGCGTTTAGCGTGATGTCCGCGAGGTCACCGATGTTCACTGAAGCCAGATCGTTCTCATACACGTCACAAACAATCCAGACGGCGGAAAGGTCGGAGATCGTGAACGGATTTGTACCAAGGCTCTGCACGCCCGCAGCCGTCGTCACTTGTTGGTCGGTAATGACGCCCGAAATCGGAGCGTAGATGTCAACCATCCCGGAAGGATGCGCGACCTCGCTGCCAAGCAACTTCAGATGCTCCTCTGCATTGTCGACGCCGATCTTCGCCTTGTCTTCCGCATCTTTCGCGATCTGGAGATCGTTCAGAGCAAGAGCACCGTGCTGATGCAGGTCCTGCGCGCGCTCCCACTGTGCGTGTGAGAGCACCTCGTCCGCGGAAGCGGATTGGTATCCCGCAAAGGCGTTGGCAATATCGTCGCTGCGTACTCGCAGCAGTAACTGACCTTTTCTGACGGTGTCACCCAGTCTGGCAAAAACCTTGATGATACGTCCCGAAGCCAGCGAGATCACGGGAACCGTGCGTGCAATATCTGGGCTCACAGTACCCGTAACTACCAGCTTCGTCGGGGCGGTATGCTGCGTAGCGACCGCCACGGGAAACTGCTCGGGATGATCGACCTTAAAGGCTGCAACATCGAAATCTGGAACAACACTCGCAGCGGGTGGGGCCTCCGCAGCAGGATCGCCTTTCCCCTTGCTGCATCCTCCCAGCGTTAGCGCGCAGGCCATCGTTGCCAGGACGAGCCCCAGTTTTATTCCATCGTTTCTCATAAGCCGGTCCTATCCGCAATACGGAGTTTGCTTGTTCATAAGTCGGCAG
>CAZZYB010000014.1:0-21522 GCA_964658125.1 uncultured Acetobacteraceae bacterium
TTCTACCCCTACGCCGTCTACCCCTCCGCGCTCAGTCGCTTCGACCGCTCCAAAAAGCCCGACCCGGCCTGGCAGCCCGAAGGCGTCCCCACCACCTACATCCCGCACGCCGGACTCCCCGGCATCACCCGCCACCTCAACGGCAGCATCATCGCCCGCACGCTCCTCCCGCACGTTCGCGCGTTCAACCCCGACATCGTCCTGAGCTACTTCATCTACCCCTACGGCTACGCGGCCATCCGTATAGCCCGCGCCCTCGGCGTCCCCGCCGTCCTCACTGCCATCGGCTCCGACCTCCACTCCATCCCCGACCCCCTCACCCGCGCCCTCACCCGTTCCGCGCTCCGCGACGCCGACTTCGTAAGCACCACCAGCGGCGACCTCTGCAAACTCGCCCGCACTCTCGGTGCCGACCCGGCCCGCTCCCGCCCCAAGCTCAACGGCTGCGACACGACAGTCTTCTACCCCCGCGACAAGCAACAATCCCGCGCCGCCCTCTCCCTCGACCCGGACAAGGAAATCGTCGTCTACGTAGGCCGTCTCGACATTCGCAAAGGCCTCATCGAACTCATCCAAGCCGCCGCCAATTTCGGCCCCACGCGCCCCAACCTCCGCGTCTACATCGTAGGCGACGGCCCCGACAAACCCGCGCTCGTCGCCGCAATTGCCACACACAACGCTGCCCCCTGGGTCACCCTCATGCCCTCCTGCCCCACAGATCAAGTCGCCATCTGGATGGCCGCAGCCGACCTCGTCACCCTCCCCAGCTACAACGAAGGCTGCCCGAACGTAGTCATCGAAGCCCTCGCCGCCGGCCGCCCCGTAGTCGCCACCAACGTAGGCGGCATCCCCGAAATCATGGACGACACCTGCGGCCGCATGGTCCCACCCCGCAACGTTCCCGCCCTCACCCACGCGCTGGAAGAAGTGCTCAGCCAAACCTGGGACGCCACCGCCATCGCCTCAAAGCACGGCCGCAGTTGGGCCGACGTAGCGGCCGAACTCTATGCAGTCCTCACCGAAACCATCAAAAATCGCCACAAGCAAACCTAGCGCCCAACCCCGCTGAACGCAATCGTCCCCGCTGCCACCGTCCCGCCCTGCACGGTGAACGCCAGCACCCCCCCGACATCCGTCTTCAGGCAAACCGCCGCACAGCGTTTCGTCACGCTGACCTCAATTTTCCCACCCGACGCATGCGCCTCTACACCAAAAGTTGTATTCGGAGCCAGGCCAGCCACATACTCCTGCACCACCGTCGCAGGCACCGAGTAATGACTCCCTGCAAATTCCGATTCGGGAACCGTCGCTATCCGCCGGAACAACACCGCCGTGTTTCCCACGACCACCCCATCCAGCGCCGTTCCGCTCGCTTGTACCAACGTCACAGGTGTACGACTAACTCCTTTATCGGTTCCCTCAAGTACCGAAAGAAACTGCGCGCTCATAGGCACCGAAGTATCCGTAACCTGGTACAAAAACGCGCTCTCATCTCCGCCTCGCGAAACATCGCCACCGGCACAGTCCCCCACATTGCTTCCATACGCACATACCAGGCTTGAAAAATGCTCGGCCATGGGTAATACCGTCGTCAAATAAGCATTCTGTTTATTTACAGAATCCACTACTTTCGCCACTGGCCCGGTAACTACGGGCTCGGCTGTGAAGTTGAAGCTGTCCTTCTTGAACATGCCCGCACTCCGCGAAATCCCCTGGTCGTAATACACCAGCACATCCGGCTTCAGCCACAATAACGAGCGGCTGGCATGGAGCACATCGCTGGTCGGCGAGTGATAAGGCCGGTCTTTATTATGCGGATAAGTCTGATCGAAATACTCATAAAGAAAAGTACTGCTGCTGGATAACAACGGTGACGGCGTAAACTCCTGCGACGCTCTCGAATCATACTGCGCTCCATGGCTCGCCACGGGTCCGAAGTAAGGATCATTCTTCGGGTCGCTGTCCGGGTTCCCAATACTGATTCCAGAATTGTTGAACATTGACATAGCGCCCACCACACTGTTGTACGTAGAGTGCGCCTTGCTCAGCCACCGCCCTTTGCGATAGAACTCCGTCTGCCCGCACGCCCCATGCTCATGGTCGATCGCCATCCACGCACAGTGAGTCACTAACCACGAAGCATCCGCTCCCCACCTCGTCCTCGAAGCCATCTCATGATGCCCCGGAGCATAAAACTCCACGGGATATCGCGGCCGAGGATCAACGTCCCCAGAAGGATTGCTCGCACTATTCGGTGTAGCCGCCGGATCGAGTAACAGGAACAAATAAATTACCATCGTAAAATTATTGGAGCTAGGCGTCGCCGCCAGTCTCTTCTGCAGAACCGGATTAGACGCATTGCAGGAGGAGTTATCCGGGAGAACGCCGCAGCCTTCTGCAACTGCCCGTTTCGCGATCCAGCGTATGGCATTCAGCCTGACCGGATTTTGTCGCGTGTAGGTGTCATACAGCCCTAGCGGCATAAGCAGCTTGATCAACTCCGGTGTGATCAGGTTCCCGTTCCCATCGTCACCGAACTGGGTCGTCTCATAAAAACTGTGCCCAGCCTCGACCCTCGGTACCGGAGACAGAACGTTCAATAAACCATCGATCCATAAGTCCCAATGCGAAGAACTCAACAAAGATAACTGTGGCATCTGGGTTGGATCGTCCGCTCCCGCTGTATGCAGAGCCAGCAGCGCCATGGCTACATACCCATAGTTTCCGCCGTACTCCGATCCTTCAGGAGTCAGTCCACCTTGTCCTTCGCCCAGACCATCCGGCGAGACTCCAAGCACACTCCCCACCACACCAGGATCTTCTGCCACCGCCCAATGCACATAAGTCCACGCACCCGTAGCCAGCGAAAGATAGCCCTTCAGTGCATGGACCTTGAAGTCCTTTGGCAAAGCCGTCACCGTTCCCCGGTCCGCTGCATTCCCAGTGTCTGAAGGATCATCCGCCGCATCCATCACGGAACCCAGCATCGTGACTGTACGATATTGACTATCACTATAGTTATTCATTTGCCAGCGCAGTCTCTTGGGCTTGGAGAGCAGCGCCGGATTATTCATAACCCCGACGGGCTGTGGATACCCTATGCCCGTGGGTCCGGAAGTAAGGGCTTCATAAGCCCAGGTCTTGAAGACACTCGTAATTCGTTTCTTCTCTTCCGAGGAGAAAGAAGAGTAAATCCAATCCACTGTGAGTGGAAAAGCCTCCATCCCAGCCTGGTGCGCTCGGTCTCCCACTGGAAAAGAGCACCTTCGAAAACTCCCAGCCTTTCCATTGGCAGCGCAGTTCTGCGGTGTGATATCCCCGGCGAGGTCGATCATCCACATCATCATGTCGTGAGCCCGAATTCGATAATGCTCCTGCGCGGTGGGATCTGGATCGATCAACGCCATGAACGCGAATAACTCTGCATAAAGCTCCGTTGCATCGAAGGTAGGTGTCTTCCATCCACCCGCATCGCACCACATCTCCGGGTTGACCTTTCCACAGGCTACATAGATGGCGGCTTTACCGCTGCTGCTTCCTGTGCTGCCGCCTTCTTTATAGGTGAAGTGGTTAGCATCCGGCACCCCGGTGACTGTAACTGACCCCTTCTTGAAATGCCCCAGATCCGCAGACGCCGGTATAACAGTGACTGTGTCCCCCGTCCAGATATGAAATTCCGAAGCCATGGTGACTGTAACTACTCCGGAGGAATCCCTTGAAAGTGAAGTAGCTGCCGGGGGATCCGAGAGGCTGGCTTCATAGAATCGTATCGGCTCACCTTTCCTGGCGCCCTTCGGGCAGTGCGCTCCAAACGAAAAGCACCACTTCGAGTCCACTTCCGCCACAGCATTCATTGCGGAACGTTCCAGTCCATTGCTCCAGTAGGGATTAGCTGAAGTAGCCCATCCATGCGTCCGCATCGTCTCCACCATCTGGGGCGTCAGCAAAAGCCTCGGATGGACACCCTCCTGAAAGTGAGGAGTAGCTGTATAGGTAACGCTTCCACTCGCATTTTTTGATTTATCTGCTGCAGAAGTAGCCGTAACAGTGCACGATTGTTGCGTATTATTTTTTAACCCAATCGTATTATGCAGCCCAGTGATAATCGAGCCGCACGTCGTTCCCCATGTAACACCCTTCTCCTGTGCCCCAGTTACAACCGCAGTAAACGTCTGGATACCATTTACGGCCACCTGTCCTTTTTGGGGATAGACATAGATCGAAACTTGTGCCATAAGCGGCAAGTTCAGGACGCACATCAACACCGCAATAAGGCTCTTCATCTTGGCTTAAGTATAGAGCAGTCAACACCTTCAAAATTCCTTGGTAACGGCTCAAATCGATAGCGATTCACACTCAAAGCAACTCTGCCGCGTTATCCTTGTCTGAATGGAACAGACGACATCGGGGAAGATTCTGCACAACTCTTTCTGGTACGGCATCGAGACCGTACTGGAGACCCTCGTCTTCATTGGCACCTCCATTGCCGTCGCCCGATATCTCGGTCCCGCAAAGCTCGGCTACTACAGCTACATCGGTTTCTTCGTCAACGTGGTCACGCGTACCTCTGGCGCAGGCCTCGCCACAGCAACCCGCAAGTATATGTCCGAATTCCTCGCCCTCGATCAGCCCGGCATCGCCCGCAGTGTCTATCACCTCGCCTACAAGTATCAGTTCATCGTCGCGATCTGCATCGTAGCCCTCAGCCTCGGCAGTGTCTTCCTCTTCGGAGACCCCGCGTACCGCCTGATGTCGTGCATCCTCATCGTCTCCATCATCCCCGGCGTCATGTCCTGGGTCCCCGCCATGGCCAACCAGGCCTTCGAAGACGTTTCCAACAACACATTCAGCGCGTTCGGCTATTTGTTCGCACACCTCCTCGTCGTCATCCTCACCGTCTATCGCCATTGGGACCTCGTTGGCGTGGCCTCTGCCATGCTCATCGCCCGCACCGTCGAAGTCCTTCTCCGCACCTTCCCCATCAACGCCAAACTCCGCAAGATGCCCTTGGACGCCCTCCCTCCGGAACTGGTACAACGCATCCGTCAGTTTTGTATTCAGTCAGTCGGAATTCAGTTCATCATCGCCGTCGTCTGGGATCGCTCCGAGCTCTGGTTCCTCCGCGCCTTCTCCGGCCTCGAGCAGCTCGCCTTCTACTCCGTCAGCTTCGGCATGGCGGAAAAACTCCTCCTGATCCCGCGAACCTTTGGCAACGCCACCGGCATCACCCTGATGCTGGAAGCCACCCGGGACCCTGGCCGCGTCTCCGGCATCATCAGGAACGCTTGCCGCTACCTCCTTTTCGTCTCCATCCCCGTACACCTCGGAGCGGCCGCCATCGCAGCGGGCGCAATCGGCATCGCTTATGGCCCGAAATATAGCCAGGCTGTTCCAGTGCTCATCATCGCCGCCATCCTTTCCATCCCACGCGCCTTTCAGGAGCTGTCCGAAACCCTGATGCGTGCCGCCGACCGTCAGAAGCAAGTCCTCATCTGGCTCGGCGTCACAGGCGTACTCAACGTCGGCCTCGACTATTACCTGATCCCCCGCTACGGAGCCGTCGGCGCCGCCTGGGGCAACGGCATCTCACAAACCTTCGGCATCATCGCCGTATGGAGACAGGCCCGCCGCTTTTACGACTTCAGCTTTCCCCTCCGCTCCGCCATGCGACTCGCCGCCGCCGGCTTGCTTATGGCCGGCGTGGCCTTCTATATCGACCGCCACCTTTCGGGTCTGCCTGGCCTCATCCTCGCCATTGCCGCTGCGATCCCTACCTACCTGCTCGCGGTCAAACTCTTCCATGGCCTCTATCCTTCCGATCGCGAGCGTCTCGCTCCTGTCGCCAACCGTCTCCCCGCCTCCGCGAAACGCTTCTACATGGCCGTCGTAGACTTCATCACTCCGGTCAGAGCGTGACCCCGGCATGAAGCTCCTACGCACCCTTGGCGTCCCGAATTCGAACACACACAGCAGCGAGACGGCACCTAATCCAGAATTCCGTTATGCGTAACAGCACCCTCGCTAAGCTCCGTCTACTGAGCCCAAAACCTCTCCATCCCAGCTCTCAATCGGGTGGTAAGCAGCATGTTGACGGCTCTCCTCGATGTGCGCAAGAGTCTGCAAAACTTGCACCTCTGTGACGCCGCATAAGCATCCGTACCGCGCACAATTACACATGCCCCTGGTAATACTCACGACATACTGTTTTATCGACAGTTGGAAGAGTGGAATGGTAACCTGCAATGGTGAAATCTATTTCAAATGATGCCTCTCTTAAGGAATGTTTGGCCTCAGGAGATCCTGCGTTCGCAGACGTTCTGCTCCAGAAAACTCGTGAAGCCAAAGAGTTTTCTACAATCCTTCAGCTCTGCACCATGCGCAAGCGTGGCCTCGCCAAAGGTCTGATTACCGAACCAGAAAAGACCCGTCGCATTGCCATGGTGGGTGGTGCGAACCTGCGTCCCATGATCGATATGATCGAGCATTTTTCGACCGTCCTGGGGGGTGTGCGCTGCGAAATTTGGACGGGCGACTACGACAATTACTACGCCGAAATTCTCGACGAAGAGAGTCCACTCTACAAGTTCAACCCTGACGTGGTCCTCATTCTTCCTTCCGAGCAACGGTGCGTCTACAACGGACATCTCGCCAGTTCCCGCGCAGAGCAGGAAGAAGCCGGCCGCAATGTCGCCCGCGAACTCCTCAATCTTTGCTCCCAGGTCCATGAGCGCAGTCCCGCGGAGGTGATTCTCGGAAACTTCCGCCTTTCTCCCTACTTCGATCCAGGCCAGATGCGAAGCACGAGCCTCACATCCGATTACGCCTTTCGCAAGTTCGTCAATGGTGAACTAGCTGCCGGCCTGCAAAGTTACACTCACCTCTGCGACATCGAATTCCTCAGCAATCGCTTAGGTAATCTCGCGGGGGTGGACGATCGCACCTGGTACGAGAGCAAGCAACCCTTCGCAGCCGGACTCATGGTCGACGTCGCACGAGAGTACGCTCACATCCTTTCCCAGCTCGGGACCGCGCCAAAAAAAGTTGTCGTCCTGGACCTCGATAACACCTTGTGGGGAGGAGTTATCGGAGACGATGGTGTCGATGGCATTGAACTAGGGACGACCTCGCCGCGTGGTGAAGCATTCCGCGCTTTTCAGGCATACCTATTAGAATTGAGCAAGCGCGGAATCTTGCTCGCTGTATGCAGCAAGAATGACCACGAGAAGGCAATAGAGCCCTTCGAGCAACATCCCGAAATGCTACTTCGCCTCAAAGATATTGTTAGTTTTAAGGCGAACTGGGAACCCAAATCCGAGAATATTCGTCAGATCGCCAGCGATTTAAACCTCGGTCTGGATAGCTTGGTCTTCGTTGATGACAACCGAGCTGAAATCGAAATCGTCAATCAGTTCGTGCCCGAGGTATCCACCATCTGGGCCGGAGATGATCCATCCGAATTCATCGCCCGCTTGAAGGACTCCCGTTACTTCGAGGTGCGCAATATAACCCCCGAGGATGTCGAGCGCGTCCAGCAATATACGCAGGAAGCTAAACGGCAGCAGTTACTCGGAAAAAGCACAGACATGGACGCCTATCTCGAGTCTCTTGAAATGGTCAGCACCATCAGACCCTTCGATAATTTGGATGTCCCGCGCATCGCGCAATTGATAGCCAAAAGCAATCAGTTCAACCTGACGACGCGCCGCCGGACTGAGGCCGAAGTTCACGCCCTCGTCGACTCCGATAAATTCCCCGCATTCACGATGCGCCTCAGCGACCGTTTCGGAGAGCACGGCCTCATCGCAATCGTTATCGGGGAAGTTCGCGGCGATGACTTTCTTATCGATACCTGGCTCATGAGTTGCCGCGTTCTCAAGCGCCAGGTAGAGGAAGAGACACTCAACCATATCGTCCGGCTCGCGAAGAACCATGGATGCGTACAAATCATGGGTCGCTATATTCCTTCCCCAAAAAACAACATGGTCCGTGACCTCTATCCGAAAATGGGCTTCAGCCATGTGGAGGAAGCATCTGACGGAAGCCAGCTCTTCCAGTTAGCAGTAGCATCCTACGAGCCTGCGATAACCCGAATCACTGTAGACCAGGAGATATATGCAACAGCAGCAAGTCATTGAAAAGTTGCAGGGGGTTTTTGACGATGTGTTTTTGGATAAAGTAGAACTCACTCCCGAACTCTCGGCCAAAGATGTCCCAGAGTGGGATTCGATAACTCACGTCTCATTGATTATCGCAACAGAAGAAGCATTTGGAATTCGCTTCCGTGTAGGAGAAGTGGAAGCAACGAAGAATGTAGGCGACCTCGCTGACCTCATCTCCAAGAGGCTCGGATAATCCGGTCATGCTCCCCGTCTTCCGATCCAAACTTTCGCTGATTAGCTTTTGCTTCCTGTTGAGCGGGCTGCTCGCCCTTCCGCTCCTGACAAACTGGATTGGACACCCCTCGCGGCAGCAGGCGTACGCGGCAATGTCCACCGAGGTCGGGCCCATCGGCGTTCACACTCGTGAATTCAACGACCCATCCGACGCAGATATCCTCTTTCTCGGTAGTTCGCTGATTCGCGCGGGAATAGACCAAAGAACAATTGAACAAGCCCTTTCAGCCGGCATCGGCCGACCGGCCCACGTAGTCTATCTCTCCTATAACTGGCAGGGCCTGGACCTCCAATACTTTCTCCTCCGCGATTATTTGAAGAAGCATCACGCCAAGGTGATCCTGTGGAATCTTCCCGTGCCTGGATCGCGAAACCTCATACCTCACGTCGAAGCCTTTCGATGGGTTCGTTTCGGCGAATACCCCGATGCACTCACTGGCTTGCCGCTGCGTTATCGCCTGGCCCTCTACAGCGACATGGTACTAGGTGCGCCACGGGAGCTACTCTCTCACCTTCGTCCCAATCGTCTCAGCAAACAGGAGACCAGTGCACAGATTCGTTCTGAAAACGTCGGCTACTATGGAAGCGCATTCGTCCCCGAACGGGTCGATCCGGTCGCAGCGCCACCCCTTGATCAATCCTACGAGCCCGCACCCTATACCTTGGTAAAACCAACCGGAGTGCCTCTGAATGCTTACGAAGAGCACTTTGCAAAAGACATTCTTGCGTTGATCCAGCAAAACAACATCAGGCTGGGCTTACTCCATATCCCCATCGATACAGAGCGTGGGTTGAACTACATGCCCGAAAGAAGCGATTGGCCGGAGGCGCTGTCGACCAATGCGCCGATGATCGGGGTCCCGTCGGCAGTTCTCTTCCGCAATGTAAACCAGGATCATTTCGAGAACTTCTATCACGACCAGCATTTCAATCACAATGGCAGCGTCTTATTCACCGAAAGCATTTTGCCCGCGATATTGAAGGCATATGAAGAACAGGACCGCCGATGAGCAACCCGAAACAGCTAGACTCCGCACCCGGAGAAGACGGCCTCTTTGTCGGCCTCCTAGGTCTCGCCGTAGTCCTATGCGTCCTCTGCTGCGTCCTCATTTTGCTGATACCTACGCAATCTACTAGCGTCGATACCGTCTACCGGGGGTTTTGACCCGTGGACTTTGTCGATCGTTTCCCGCTATTTCCTCTAATCTTATGTTTCCTGATATACCCGGTATTGGCTTGGCCCTTGCTAAGGTTCTCGCCGCAAAAAATCAGGATGCCGCTGTTTGCACTCTTGAACGTTGCAGGCCTGGCAGCGTTTTGCCTTTTGGCTGGAGCTGCCAACGTACGTGTAAAGTCGGCGATTCCATATAGTGAAGTGGCTTCACTCTTCTTCATTTTCTACGTGCTGGTCACGCTGCTCCACTACATGTCGTTGCGGCGAATTCGGCAAAATGGGACCGTATGGCCGGCAATCACTTTCCTCGGCCCCATCCTTTTTTTGATGTACGTCAAATACGTCGCGGACTATTTCGTCCCTTTCCAGGGGCTGCTGGCCCATGCCGGAGTAGCCCATTTCGCGGCTTTCTTCATAGGCATTTCCTATCTATCCTTCCGCCTGGTGCATCTCGCCCAGGAAGTTCGTAATGACCTCGTCGAAATGCCCACGATATGGGAATATCTTTCCTTTGCATTCTTTGTGCCGACACTATCGATCGGGCCCATCAATCCCTACAGCAAGTTCATCGGATCGATAAGAAACCCAAGCCGCGAAGCCACACCCCTCATCCGCTCCTTTCTCCGAATCATCGTTGGTTTTACCAAGTACATATTTCTCGGATCCATCGCCGCCCAATTCACCTATGGCGGCTTACTGCGTGACGGCCATCCGCACGCAATGATCGACCTCTTCATCGCCGTCCCCGCTTACGCCGTCTATCTCTACCTGAATTTTTCCGGCTTCTGCGATATGGTGATCGGCGTCTCGGGATTGCTCAATATCCAGGTCATCGAAAACTTTGATCGACCCTTCCTCGCTCGAAATTTCCAGGAGTTCTGGACGCGCTGGCATATCTCGCTGTCCACCTGGATTCGAGACCTGGCCTTCACCCCATTGTCTAAGTCCATGATGAGACGATTTGGCGCAAAGTCAGCCAACCATGTTGTGGCAGCCTCTATTTTCATCTCCTTTATCGGGGTCGGCATGTGGCACGGTAAGGGATGGAACTTCCTCATTTTTGGAGCACTCCAGGGAATAGGTCTCGTAGCTGTCCACTACTACACCGTCTGGCTCAAGAAGTATCTGGGGCGCGACAAGTTTGCCGCTTACCGAAAAAATGGGGCTATCAGGGTGGCGGCCACCATAATGACGTTTTCTTACTTCTCCATGACCTTGTTTTTCGTAGCGAACACTTGGGAACAAATGCGAATGATCAAAGACGCCTTACTGTAGTACGGAGATGTTATGGATTCAACGGTCATTGCGGAAAAAATATTTGGTTGGAAAGATCAAAATGAGTTCGCGCAGCTTTCCGGCGACAGAAATCCCATGCACATGGATGCTGTGTTCGCGCGGAGAACCCAAGCGGGCCGGCCAGTTGTGCATGGCATTCATTGCCTCACATGGGCCCTTGATCAACTCTTCGCCGCTTATCCCGCCGCAGAGCCGGTTGCGCGTATCCAATGCAAGTTCTCGAAACTGGTTTACGTTGACCAGAAAGTCGTCGCGTCGATCGCCTCCCGAGTGGGCAACACCTGCAGGCTGCAACTCAAAGCGGATGATGCAGTCGTACTCTTGGCCGTGATTGCTTTCGGCCCCCTACAAGGTGCCGCACCCCCCGAATTGCATGGTGAGCCCACAAGCACAGCGACCCCTATCTCGCGTACATTCACTGACGCCACGCATGTAAAGGGATGGCTGGAAGCTCCCGTTTCGCAGGAATTATTGACCATGTTTCCGGCTGTTGCGGCAGCTCTCGGCGCCGTGCGGGTTGCAGGTTTACTGGCTATGACGCGATGGGTCGGAATGATTAATCCCGGGCTCCACTCCATCTTTTCCGGACTCGACCTTCGCTGCGTCGCTGAACAAACTTCATCCGTCCATTTCCAGGTCAACACCTCCGAGGAACGTTATAGCCTCCTGCGACAAGGAGTCCAGGGGTGCGGGTTCGTGGGAACCATTGACTCCTTGTTGCGTCCGGCACCTATCGAGCAGGCTTCGATGAGCGAAGTAAAGAAAGTCGTCACCGCACAGGAATTCTCCCACCTTAAGGCCTTGGTAGTAGGTGCGTCCAGAGGGCTCGGAGAGATTACTTCGAAGCTGGTAACGGCTGGCGGTGGTCATGTCGTAGGAACCTATGCGTTAGGTCACGAGGACGCAAAAAGGGTGGAGCAGGAGATTACAGCGGCGCATGGCTCATGCGAATTCTTGCAGCTGCTGCTGCCAATCACGAAGGATTCCATGCTCCCACTCCCGGATGAAATAAACTGCATCTTCTACTTCGCAACACCTTCGGTCATCCCCCAGGCCACACCTGAATTAGACCGCGCCCTATTCAATTCGTACATCGATATTTATGCCGTCGGATTTGAGCGGATATGTTCTGAGGTCGCGTCGGGTAAGGGAGCGCCAGTTTGCGCTTTTTATCCGTCCACGGTCTATGTCGAAGATGACCGTCCTGAGAATCTCGTCGAGTACGCCATGGCAAAAGCGGCCGGTGAAATATTGTGCTCCGAATTGCCCAGGAAGTTGTCGAGGCTAAGCACCATTTGGCGGAGGATCCCTCGCGTAGCAACCGATCTTAGCGCCAGTGTCTTCAACTCGGATGCAGGCGACCCGCTCGATGTCATGCTGCGCATCGTGCGGGAAGTTTCCGCGAAATTAAGCCAAATCTAGGCCGAATCAATCTGCGGAACATCGCCCTCGTTGAGACTTTCATCGCTCCGCAAGCGCTGCATCAAACCCAGCCAACCCCCTTCGACGGACCCGCTCCTCAACTCGCGCGAGCGCGATCGCTGTGGGGGTCATAGATAGTTAAACCTGACGAAGAGGTAAACAATAAAAATAAAGACAACGCACGCCACCGCGGCGGCTCGCGCTGCCCGCAATATCGGCATTGGCGGCGGAGCAAGACTCTGGTTCCTAGCAATTCGATACATCACGGCCGTCATCCCCGCATAGAGGAAAACCGACATCGTATAAGCCCGCGAGAGGAACCATCCAGCCGCCAGGAAGCCGGACAGCGAGACCAGCGCCAGCGAGCACAACCGTTGAACTTCCAGGTCTGGAAGCTTGTACTCTTCGTCGTTCAAATTCCCGAAGATTACTGGGGTTGAGGCAGACTTCACCGCCGCCCGGTCATCTGTCCTGGCACCCATGGCCATGGAGTTCGGCCCTGTTGCCAGTGCACCTCGCAACATACCCGGCACTTCAATCGCCTCCACATGCCTTCCAAAACCCGCTCCGGCGAGCAGGCGCGACACAGATGCCCCCATCGGCTTTCGCTTCGGCTCCGCGTTGTTCTGTTCTTCTTCAGGAACCACCGCCCGCTTCCGCTTCCCCGATCCGACCAGGGCATCGCGCACCGTCGGGACCATCAACAGCATCCAGAAGAACAGCCCCATCAAACCGATTTCAGCAGCGCAAAGCACCACCGTATTGTGTGCCGTAAGGTTATGCCAATCCGTAAACCGTCCAAAGCCCACACCGAAAATCGGATGCGCCCGGATCATCTTCAGTCCCGCGGCCCACGCGTCCATACGGTCAGCTCCAGAATCCATAGAAATGTCGCGACCTCCCGCAAATCCAGCCACAGTCAAACCGATAAACAACAAGCCCCCGGCAATCACAGCCGGGATGAGTCCCAGTTTCTTACGACCCGCCACAACTGCTACCACCATCAGCGCGAGCATACCGCCGCGAGAGTGTGTCAGATACATCCCAAAAAACAGCACGGAAACAGGAACGATCACAAAAATGAAGTTGCGCAGCAACCTATCCTTGACCCAAAAAATGAACACCCAGGGGATCAACCCGACCATGAACTGTGCCAGGTCATTCGGATCGTTCAGGAACGACATGCCGCGCAGCCGCACGAACCAGACGTTGTCGTTGTTTCGCATCGGTTCCAGGTAAATATTGTGATAATCCTGTGTCTGGAGCGCATAGTTGCCTTGAAGAATCGTGTACAAGGCGCAACCTAACAGCACCAACACGATCAACTGAAGGTGGCCCTTCTTCCTGAAGTTCAGCACTACAAAAAAGAAAACAAGTGCATTGGGTACGAATTCCATCAACGCTGCCGGTGCGCCGCCAGCCCAGCCGCTTGCCACCATGGAACTGACCACAGCGAAGCAGAGCCCAAGGATCGCATACGTCTGCGGAATGCGCGCCACCCCCGACTCCGGCAGCGAAGGTATCGTGCAAAGCAGCGCCACAATCGCGATCAAAATCTCGATGTGGAACGCCGCGATCTGCGGATTCAAGACCGTAAGGCCGCTGTAGGCCGTGAAGACATAGAGCAGTGTGAATAAAATTCCCATAAGAAACCCGCGGTTCGTGCCTCCATTTTATGGGATAGTTGCCCAATCCGCTCATCGGATTCTTTGCCCGATAGTTGTACACTCCGTTTCCGCCGCCAACCCACCCCGCCACAGCCCCTCTGCTAACATTTCCTTTACGCCCATCACGAAACTTTCTGGTGATGACAGGAAGCCTTGTCCGCGCCATAATATGAGTCATAGCCGCTCGGATTTGCACCACGCTTGCACCACTCAACTTTTGCTGGCAAGAGGGAAAAAGTGAAAAAAGCCCCCGTAGTCCTTCTCGAATTCAACGAACTGTGCCCCAGCCTCATGACCGAGTTCATTGAGCAGGGTCATCTCCCGAACTTCAAGAAGCTGCGTGACGCCTCCGCCATCTTCACCAGCGAAGCCAAAGAGCGCGCCCCTTACCTCGAGCCCTGGATCCAGTGGATCAACGTCCACACCGGCGTCCCCTACTCCGAACACAAAATCGAGCACCTCGGCGAGAGCGACAAATGCACCGTCCCAGCCATCTGGGACATCGTCTCCGACGCCGGCCTCAAAGTCTGGATCTGCGGCAGCATGAACGTCCATTGCACCTCCAGCGTCAAGGGCGACCTCCTCCCCGACCCCTGGACACCCGAGTCGTACACCCGCCCCGCGGAACTCCTCACCTACAACCGCTTCGTCCGCAAGCAGGTGCAGGAGCACTCCAACGCCAGCGTCAAATTCAAAAAGTCTGACTACATCAAGTTCCTCGCCTTCATGCTGAAACACTGTCTCAGCAGCCACACCATCAAGACCGCGATCGCGCAACTCCGCAGCGAGAAAACCGCCGGCAAGCGCTGGCGCCGCGCCTTCATCCTCGACCTCCTTCAATACGACGTCTTCGCCTACATGTACAAGAAGGAACGCCCCGATCTCGCCACCTTCTTCCTCAACAGCACCGCCCACATGCAGCACTGCTACTGGCGCAACATGCAGCCCGAAGTCTTCAAGATCAAGCCCACCGACAAGGAGCAGGAGCAGTACTCCAGCGCCATCCTCGAGGGCTACATCCACATGGACAAGCTGATCGCCCGAGTCCTCGACCTCGCCGGCCCCGAAGCCACCATCGTCTTCGCCACCGCAATCTCGCAGCAGCCCTACCTCAAGTTCGAGGACATCGGCGGCAAGCGCATCTACCGCCCCAAGGACATCGCCGCGTTCGCCTCCTGGGCCGGCATCAAGAACCTCAAAGCCTCGAACCCCGTCATGGCCGAGCAGTTCTGGCTCGAGTTCCACACCAACGCCGAAGTCAACGCCGCCGCCGACCTGCTAGAAGCCATCACCCTCAATGGCGAACCCGCCTTCAAGGTTATCCGCGAAGAAACCGCCCTCTTCACCGGCCTCAGCATCAAGCGCGAAATCCCCACCGGCGCAGTCATGGCCAGCTCCGCCACCGGCCAGTCCACAGACTTCTTCAACATCTTCTACGCCATCGAAGGCCTGAAGTCCGGCATGCACCACCAGGACGGCCTCCTCTGGTTCCGCGACCCCCGCATCTCCAAATCCTCTAACCCCCGCGTGGCCGTGGAGTCCATCACCCCCACCATCCTGGAGCTGCTCAACGTCCCCATCCCCGCCCACCTCAAGGATCCCTCGCTCCTCCACATTCCCACCCCCGTCCACGAGCCCGAACTGGAAGCGGTAGGAGCCTGAAAACGGGGGCTTGCCCAAAGTTGTCAAGCCCCCCAGCCTGTGCAAAACTCCTGAAAGCCCTATGACCACCGGGTTTCAACCTGAAATATAGTTTGCACATTCACCCGGCCCAACTCTCTACAATTGACTGAGACCTCTAAGCTCAACAGCTCCGAGCTCATCGCTGACCACAAGCCCCTTCCGCGGATGTCTGGATGACCATTCATCGCGCTTAGAAGTCACACGCCCAACTAACCCCTTTAGTCTCTATATTTTGCACGGAACTACCCTGTTATGAGCCACTTATCACACCCCCACCCCTCCAAACCCGCACATTGTAAAGCACTTGCGTCCAGGATACCCCACAGAGGGGGGAAGGGGGGGCACCCCCTCACCACACATCAGCAAGGACCGTGCAGCAAATGAAAGTTCTCCGTATCGGCATCGTAGGCTGCGGCAAAATCGCCGACGGACACGCCGAAGTCATCAAGTATCTCGAAGGAGCGGAACTAGTCGCCGTCTGCGACCGCGAACCCATCCTCGCCGAGCAGCTGGCCGTCCGTTTCGGCATCCAGCACTGGTACAGCAATCTCGACGAGATGCTCGCCAAAGAGAAGCTCGACGTAGTCCACATCACCACGCCTCCCGCCGTGCACCTGCCCATCACCCGCCAGTGCGCAGCCGCCGGAGCCAACGTCTTCCTCGAAAAGCCCCTCACCTTCACCGCGGCCGAAGGCCGCGAGCTCATCAAGACCGTCACCGACGCCGGCCTCCAGATGACCATCGACTACTGGCCTAACTTCGACCCACCCGCAATGGAGTTCAAGCGCCTCCTCGCCAGCGCTGTCATCGGAGACGTAGTCCACATCGAGTCCTTCATCGGCTACGACCTCGGCGGCCCCTACGGCCAGGCCCTCATGGCCGACGGCGGCCACTGGGTCCACGCGCTCCCCGGCAAGCTCTTCCAGAACATGATGGACCACATCTTCAACCGCATCGTTCCGCTGCTCCCCACAGCCGACCCCGAAGTCAACGCCTTCGCCTTCAAGCGCCGCGAGACCGTCCGCGGAGACGCCAGCGACGCCATGCTCGACGAGCTCCGCGTCTACCTCCGCGGCGGTCCCGTCTCCGCCTTCGGCAGTCTCTGCAGCCACGCCCGCCCGGTAGCCAACACGCTTAAGGTCTACGGCACAAAGAACACCGTAGAAGTCGACTACGCCAACCGCACCGTGGTCCTTGCCGCGACACAGAAATACCCCAGTGCCCTCGGCCGCCTCTTCCCTCCCTTCCAGGTCGCCGCCCGCCACTTTGCGCAGGGCCGCAAAAACCTCGGAGCCTTCCGCCGCCACGAATTCCAGTACTTCGCCGGAATGTCCACCCTCCTCGACCTCTTCTACGCCTCCATCCGAAACGGCACGCCACCTCCCATCCCCTACGCCGAGATCCTCCGCACCATGGACGTCATGGACCGCATCATCGAGCAGGTCTATCCCGCGACCAGCGAGGTGGCCCGATGAAGATCCTCCTCACCGGCGCCGGCGGCTTCCTCGGCAAACGCATCCTTGAGCGCCTGCTAGCCCACGGCGAAACCGACATCCGCTGCATGTTGCGCGACACCTCCAAAGGCTCCGCACTCTCTTCGATAGCCTCAAATTTTCCAGGCGCGAATGTAGCCCTCTTCGCCGCGAACCTCAAGAACCCCCGCGAAATTGCCGCCGCCATCGATGGCTGCCGCCTCATCATCCACGCCGCCGCCGCCATGAAAGGCAGCCCCGCGGAGATGTTCCTGGACTCCGTCGTAGCCAGCCGAAACCTCCTCGACGCGATCGCCGCACTCGACACCCCCAAACGCCCCCGCGTAGTCCTCATCAGCTCCTTCGGTGTCTACGGCGTTGCGCCCCTCGGTCGCGGCGCGATGGTCGACGAGAACACCCCACTCGAAAACCACCCCGAACAGCGCGACGTCTACAGCTACACCAAGCTCCGCCAGGAGCAGATGTTCTGGGACTACCGCAAGCGCTTCGGCTTCGACCTCGTTGTCCTCCGCCCCGGCGTAATCTACGGCCCCGGCGGCGGCCACTTCTCCGGCCGCGTAGGCCTCAGCATGTTCGGCCGCTTCATCCATTTAGGCGGAAGCAATCTCCTCCCGCTGACCTACGTAGACAACTGCGCCGAAGCCGTAGCCCTCGCCGCTCTCTCGCCCGCAGCCAGCGGCCAGGTCTACAACGTAGTCGACGACGATCTCCCCACCTCCAGCCAATACCTTCACCTCTACCAGAAGAACGTGAAGCCCCTCAAAACCATTCCAGTTCCCTACTCCCTTCTGCATTGGGGATCGAAGCAGGTGGAGCGCTACAACACCACATCCAAGGGCCAACTCCCAGCCATCTTCACTCCCTACAAAACCGCATCCCAATGGGGCGGAAACCGCTTCTCCAACGCCAAGCTCCGCCAGCTGGGCTGGAAGCCAATCGTCCCCACCCAGCAAGGCCTCGAACGCTCCTTCGCCTACTTCCGCACCGAGCCGACGCCGTAGAGGACCCATGACCAAGACCATCGGCATCATCATGAATGGCGTCACCGGACGCATGGGCCTCAACCAGCACCTGGTCCGCTCCATCCTCGCCATCCGCAAGCAGGGCGGCCTGCGCCTCCGCGACGGCTCCACCCTGATGCCCGACCCCATTCTCGTAGGCCGCAACGAAGCCAGGCTAAGCGAAATCGCCGCAGCCCACGGCCTCGAACGCTGGACCACCGACCTCGCCAGCGCGCTCGCAAACTCCAAAGACACCATCTACTTCGACGCCCAACTCACACGCCTCCGCGCTGCCAGTGTGGAAGCGGCCATCGCCGCCGGCAAACACATCTACTGCGAAAAACCCCTCGCCATTGACTCGGCTCAGGCCCTCCACCTCGCAACCCTAGCCAACGCCGCAGGCGTCAAGCACGGCGTAGTCCAGGACAAGCTCTTCCTCCCCGGCATCCGCAAGCTCAAGCGCCTCGTCGACAGCGGCTTCTTCGGCCGCATCCTCTCCGTTCGCGGCGAGTTCGGCTACTGGGTCTTCGAAGGCGACTGGCAACCCGCGCAGCGCCCTTCCTGGAACTACCGCAAGCAGGACGACGGCGGCATCATCCTCGACATGTTCTGCCACTGGCGCTACGTCCTCGACCACACCTTCGGCAACGTCAACGCCGTCTCCTGCCTCGGCCACACCGACATTCCCAAACGCTGGGACGAGCAGGGCCAACCCTACGACTGCACCGCCGACGACACCGCCTATGGAACCTTCGAACTGGAAGGCGGAATCATAGCCCAGATCAACTCCTCCTGGAACTTCCGCGTCTACCGCGACGAACTCTTCTCCATGCAGGTCGACGGCACGCTAGGCAGCGCCGTAGCCGGCCTCCGCGAGTGCCGCATCCAGCACCGCGTCAACACACCCCGCCCCGTCTGGAACCCCGACGTCCCCAACCCCATCCGCTTCCGCGACGGCTGGACCGACGTCCCCGACAACACCGACTTCGACAACGGCTTCAAAGTCCAATGGGAAATGTTCCTCCGCCACGTAGCCGAAGACGCCCCCTGGCAGCACGGCTTCCTCGAAGGCGCCAAAGGCGTCCAACTAGCCGAACTAGGCCTCAAATCCTGGGCCGAACGCCGCTGGATCGAAGTCCCCAAACTCGAAACTCATAACTCATAACTCGCAACTCTTACCCAAACCCAATGCACATCACCCTCCCCCGCCCCAACGGCGCCACCGAGCAATACACCCTGACCGGCAAAACCCTCCCCGCCGCCACTGGCCGCGCCTTCACCTCCCGCATCGCCTACGCCGCCGCCCACGTCGTCATCGACCCTCTCCGCACCACCGACATCGCCTCCCCCATCATCGACTGGGACTCGACCCTCGCCTACCGCCGCCACCTCTGGTCCCTCGGCTTCGGTGTAGCGGAAGCCATGGACACCGCGCAACGCGGCACCGGCCTCGCGTGGCCCGTGGCCCTCGAACTCATCCAGCGCAGCGTAGCCGAAGCAAAACACGTGAAGGGCCTCCTCGCCAGCGGCGCAGGCACCGACCCCCTCGACCTCAACACCACCCTCACGCTAGACGACGTAACCAACGCCTACCTCGAACAATGTGCCGCCGTAGAAGCCGCCGGCAGCCGCATCATCCTCATGGCCTCGCGCGCGCTAGCCAAAGTAGCCAAATCCCCCGACGACTACTACCGCGTCTACGGCACGATCCTCAGCCAAGTCAAAGAGCCCGTAATCCTTCACTGGCTAGGCGCCATGTTCGACCCCGCCCTCGAAGGGTACTGGGGCAGCAACGACATCCCCACAGCACTCGACAACTGCCTCACCCTCATCCACGCCAACGCCCGCAAAATCGACGGAATCAAGATCTCTCTCCTAAGCGCAGACCTCGAAATCGAGATGCGCCGCAAGCTCCCACCCAACGTCCGCATGTACACCGGCGACGACTTCAACTACGACACCCTCATCGCCGGCGACGAGCAAGGCCACAGCGATGCTCTCCTCGGCGTCTTCGACGCAATCGCCCCCGCCGCCTCCCTCGCCCTCGAAGCCCTCGACGCAGGCGACACAAGCCGCTACAATCAGTTCCTCGCGCCAACCATCCCACTCTCCCGCCACATCTTCCAAACCCCAACTTACGCTTACAAAACCGGCATAGTCTTTCTCGCCTGGCTCAACGGCCACCAGTCCCACTTCCGCATGCTAGCCGGAGCCGAAAGCGCCCGCAGCGTCCCCCACCTCGTCGAACTCTTCAGACTCGCCGACGCCGCAAGCCTCCTCCGCGACCCCGACCTCGCGACCACCCGTATGTCCGCGTTCCTCAAACTGGCCGGCGCATGAAGGATCTCTCCCGCCTCAGCCTCAACCAGTACACGATCAAGCAGTGGTCTCTCCACCAAGCCATCGAAGGCTGCGCGCGCCACGGCATCGGCCACATCGGCATCTGGCGCGACAAGCTAGCCGAGCAGCCCCTCCCCACCACCGTCCAGCAACTCCGCGACGCCCAACTCCGCGTCTCCAGCCTCTGCCGCGGAGGCTTCTTCTCCGCCCCAACCTCCGCAGCCCGCGCCGCGCAGATCGAAGACAACCGTCGAGCCATAGAAGCCTGCGCCGCGATCTCGAGCCCCACGCTGGTCCTGGTCTGCGGCCCCGCCAACGGCCAAACCCTCGCCGACGCCCGCGCCACCGTCCGCGACGCAATCGCCGAACTAGCTCCCTACGCCGCCCAGCAAAACGTCAAGCTAGGCATCGAACCCCTCCACCCCATGTATGCCGCCGAGCGCTCCGTCATCGTCACCCTCAAACAAGCCACCGACCTAGCGCTCCTCTTCTCCCCCGAAGAAGTAGGCGTCATCGTCGACGTCTTCCACCTCTGGTGGGACCCCGAAGTCCACGCCGAAATCACCCGCGCCACCGGCCGCATCCTCGGCTTCCACGTCTCCGACTGGCTGGTCCCGCTCCCCGACATCCTCCTCGGGCGCGGCCTCATGGGCGCAGGCGTCATCGACATCCCTTTCCTCCGCGCCACCGCCGACCAGGCCGGCTACAACGGCCCCATCGAAGTGGAAATTTTCAACCAGCCCCTCTGGGATACAGACCCCGACGAAGCTCTGAAGCAGGTCTGCACCGCCTATCTTAACTCCGTCTAGCGGCCCTAGATAAACACCGAAATCTCTTTTTGGATCAATCCGGCCCGCGCCAGATTCTCAAGCTTCATCAGCACCGCACTCGAAATCACCTGGCCCCGCGCCACTAGCAGCACTCCTTGCGTATTCTTCACTTCTTCGCCAAGAACCATGCCCGTCCGTAGCCTCCCCACGGGCACAGTTTGCAACGTCCGGTCGCTCCCGCCATTCCGCTTCAAATCCAGCAGCGCGTTCACCAGCGCCGGCT
>CAZZYB010000014.1:21532-22123 GCA_964658125.1 uncultured Acetobacteraceae bacterium
GTTCCGGCGCACCCGCAAACGCAGCAGCACATCGTCCTTCGACGAAACATTGATCTTCAACTGCTCATAAGCGACCGCAAGCTTCAACAGCTTGGCTCCACTCACCACATCGGCGCAATCCGCCACTCCAGGCACCGTCTCCGATATCTCCCGAGCCAGTTGCTGCCCGATCATCCACGCCACCGCCTCCAGCCTCGGAATATGGGCCAGCAGTTGCTGCGCAGCCTGCGGGTGCGCATCGAAGCGTGCCTGTTCATCCTCAGAAAGTTTCAACCCCGCATACGCGCGCTGCATCAACTCCGTCTCCAGTGTCACGCATCCCAGTTGCGAAAGTGTTGCCGCAGCCTCGAAGCGCCACGGCGAAGCCAGGCTGAACTTCGTCAGCAGATGCTGCACCGTATTCGCTATCCGCATCGACCGCCCGAAAGCTTCCGGACTAGCCGCACACAGAACGTCCGCCAGCACCTTGATACTGCCTAACAGCGTCTTCTCCAGAAGCTCCTTCTCGCCAGTCACGAGCCGGTACTGCTCGAACCCCGCCTTGATAGACGCAACCAGCAAATCCTTCTCGCAAGGCTTGGTCAGGAACCG
>CAZZYB010000015.1:0-20274 GCA_964658125.1 uncultured Acetobacteraceae bacterium
CCTAGCATTACGGCTGTAGCGGCAACGGTGCGGTAGTTCCAGGCGCTCTCTTCAGCGATGGCGTGCGAGGTCTTGAAAAAGAAAGCCAGGACGATCCCAATAATCACCGGCCGCATAATCAGAACCGGCGTCATGGGCAGCACACCCTTCAACTCTTTAGTACCGAGCAACCCCGCGTGCGGCATCATGGCGTGGAGCATGTGCAACGCGAGTGTCACGGTCGGCGAGCGGAAGAATACAAAAGTTATATTGACGAAGACAAAAGTCAACACCCAACCCAGCCAATCGGGCATCTTGAGCTTTTTCTTCTTCCATATCTGATTGGCTGCGAGGGCTAATCCATGCAGCACCCCGAAGAGGATGAACGTCCACGCCGGGCCATGCCATAGTCCGGCAATGGACATTGCCAACAGCACGGCAATCACCGATGTAGTGAGCGTCGCTTTCCCCATCGAGCGCAGTATCGGAGTAAACAGGTAGTTGGTAATAAAATTTGACAGTGATATGTGCCAACGCCGCCAGAATTCGCTAATGGACTTCGAAACATAAGGTGCGTTGAAATTATTTGGGATGTCGATGCCCAGCATCCAGGCAGTCCCCACCGCCATATCGGAGTAGCCGCTGAAGTCGAAGTAAATTTGGAACGTATACGCAAGAGAAAATATCCACGCTTCAAGCGTTGAAAAGTGACCCGTTGACCCGAACCCGGCGTCTGCGACTCGCGCGAATGAATCTGCAAACACGACCTTTTTCGCCAGGCCAAACACAAACAACATAAGGCCGCGGCAAGCCAGGTCCATCCGATCCGCCGAAGCGATGAAGTTCTTGAACTGCGGGACGATAGACCTCGACCGCACCAGCGGCCCCGACGTAACGTAAGGGAAAAACGAGACGAAGGTCGCATGGTCAAACAGCGAGTTCGGGGCGTTCAGTCCCTGGTATGTATCCACCAGGTACATGACTTGTGTCAACGTAAAGAAGCTGATGCCGACTGGAAAGCTCCAATCCGGAAGAGCAAGTCTCACACCGTGAATGCTGGGGATGTGCAGCAGGAAAAAATTGACATACTTGAAACTGCATAACAAAAGAACGTTTCCAATGATGCCGAGTTGAAGCTTAAGTTTTCGACTTCTCAGGAGGGCCAAGGTGGCACTCTTGCTCATGCCGATGGATACCGCAATCATCCAATTGAACAGGATTGAACCAAGCAGAAGCAGCACATACACAGGCTTGGTGTAGCCATAGAACGATACCGACAAGACCAACAGGAAAGCCTGCGCTACGCGTGGTCCCATGATGTGCCGCAGAGTGGCGTAGCCACCGGCTACTACCGGGAGAAATATCGCAAGAAAAGCAAAGGAATTAAATTCCATTAGGCGAGCTCTCGAACGCAAGCTCAGGCCGCGGTGCAGCTCTCAAACGTTGGCTGTTCATACAACACCAGCAGCGATCGGGATGTCTATCCCATGTATATAGTCGGAGGCCGGTGAAAGCAGTAACTCCATCGCGCCTAGCAGGTCCTGCGTCGTCGCATTACGTCCCTGCGGGTTAGCCGCCGCGCTCATCTGCACAGCGATTTCGGAGATTTCACTTAGAAACTGTGTGTCCACCATGCTCGGCGAGATCGCATTGATGCGCACCGGTGTCGACGCGTACTCGGCAGCCAGCGAACGCATCAACCCAAGCTGCGTGTACTTCAACGTCGTATACATGGTCATGTACTTCGGCGGCACGCCGTGCACCACGCTCGAGAGCACAAACAAAATGCGGGCTCTTGGCAGCTTCGCCATCTTCGGTAGAAAGGCCTTCAGCACAATGATCGCCGAGCGAACCTGCACCGCCATATCTTCCTCAAAGCGTTCCCACTGGAACTTCGTAAACCGCTCGTGCGTCAATCGCAGCGCCGGCAAATGCACAATGTTCGCCGGCGTCCCATGCTTACTTGCAATCTCTTCGACCATCTGCAGGACCGAAGGTGGCTGCGAAAAATCCGCCTGCAGCAGGCTCAGACGGTCTCCGAATTCCTCTTTCAGGGCATCCAGCTTGTCAGCCGAGCGATGCGAATGTGCGAGCACCGTCGCAGTCTCCGAGTTCTCCAGCAGTCGCCGTACAAGCGCACGCCCGATATCCGACGATGCCCCGGTGATGAGTGTTTTTTCAGTCGACATGGAAACCTACTCTGATCGTCGCTTTCGAGACTAACTTGCGATCCTGCTTACGTATGGTTGCTTTGATCTCGAACCGCTTGAAAGCCTCGCTCATGAAAACAATTTCTCCGGCTACAGAGAGCACATCGTCCGCGAAGCAGGGCGCGTTGAAATCAATATCCATGCCTTGAAGCAAAGCGAATTTTCCTGGCAAGTAAACTCCAACCAGCCGCGAATAAAGTGAAGATGTCAGCATCCCGAATAACACGGGGCCGGCGAACCCGACATTCTGCGCATAAGCCGCATCGGTATGCAGCGGATTGACGTCGCCGGAGATTCGAGCGAAAGCGACTGCATCCGCGGCATAAAAGGCCGCGGAGAACTCGTGCTTCATGCCGACATGGAGGTCAGCCCACCTGTACTCGTTCATTGCGCCGCAAGCTTCGCCCTGATGAGATCGATCATGTCGCCGACATCTTTCAAGTCTTGTAATTCTCCCAGCGCGAATCTAATCTTGTAACGCTTCTCGATCGACGTGACGAGATTGATGTGGGCCAGCGAATCCCAGTCATCCACGTTACTGGCGTTCGATGACCGAGTCAACACCAGGTCGGGCTGGTCTAGTACATCGCGAAAGATTTCTTGCAATTCTTCGAGAATATTATCCATGTACGGGCTCCATAATCTTGATGTGTGCACTACGCGGTGTGTAACTGGAAGTGTCGAGCTTCCAGGTCGAAGCCTCTGCGATCGAGTCAGTCGTCACTCGCTCAAATCCTAGCTTCTCATAATGGTCCGCGACCATAGCATTCTTGTTGGTCGGCAGATAGTAGCCAAACAGCGCGGTGATGCCTGCATCCCGCGCCTGCTGGACCAGCACATCCAGCATGGCAGCTTCCACCCCACGCTTCAACACACGGCAACTCATTAGCCATAAATCGAGATGCAGGTGATCATCCTCGCGCCGTCCAAGCACAACCGAAATCAACCCGTTATCCCCAAACCTGTCACTCAATTTTCCGTACAGGCCGATATAGCGCGCGTCTTCGAGAACTGCTTCCATCTCCGCCAGCGAATAGCGCCGTGTCGTGAGATTGAACTGGTTTGTTTTATTCGTAAGCTGCGCAATCCGTTCAATATAGAGCGGCTTGAACCGCTCAATTTCAGCAGTCATCTCCAGCGAATCGAGATATTCACCATAATTGGCGAACTTCGCTTCCATCGAGGCTCGAGCCGTGTTCGACTTATAGAGTGCTGCACGGGATAGATCTTCTGCCGTCATCGAAACCGGCTCAAAGTAACGTCCAGCTGCAATGATCGCGGCGAACCTCGAAACCTCGCTGCCTACGTCCGGCACCGCAATCCCATCAATCTGCGCTTCGACGATTGCCCGCTCGGCAGGATTGTCATCTACGAAAACAAAGCTGTCCGCTCCTAAATTCAGTTCTTTAGCAATTTCCAGAATATTCTCGTGCTTCGGCTCCCAGTTCGCTTTGAAACTAGAAAAATGCGTAAGCTTCAACACTGAGTCCGGATGCTCGAACCCCTGCTTCGCAATTTCCTCGTTATTCTTCGAGCACACAGCAAGCAGCACGCCGCGCCGCCAAAGCCCGACGCAGTATTCCTGGAACGCTGTGTAGGATTCAGCGACCGGCGTCTCACGCCCGATCTGAATTTTATCGACGCCATCGTCCCCAATCACGCCTCCCCACAGCGTGTTGTCGAGATCGAGCACAAGCACCTTGCGACTCTTGCCATAGATCGCCCTGACCATCGAAGCCAGCGACGACGCCACGGCAAAGCTGCCTTCAATGGTCGTCAGAATCTTGTAACTGAAATATCGGTCCCAGTCGAACCAGTGCCGCAGGCCAACCTGTGCTGAAAGGCCATGAACGTCCTGGACCATTAGCCTCGAGTCGTTCGCGGCACTCCGCGCAAACTCCGCATTGAGCATCAGGAAAAACCGATAAGCGCCGCCGCTCGAAACTGCATCCAGATTTCCCAGCAACGCGTGTGGGGGAAGCTCAAAATTATTCTGAATAATTTGTGCCTGCGAATGCTCCCCAATCGACTTCCAGATCTGCAGGTATCGCCCATGCTCCGCTTCCACTCGCTCCTTCAACTCCTCTTCAGAGCATCCCGGAGCGGGCAGCGACTGCACATTCAAATGGCAGGTGTGGATGTAAACAATGTTTGGCGCAAAGGCGATCAGGTCGGCGGGATCGTGAACCGCGTCTTCGTAAAACCGTCCATACTCGGACTGGTAAAACTCAGGTCGAAACCCTGCCGCCAGCAACAATAATTCAAGAAGATCAACGACCTCATTTGTCGTGGTCCCACCTAAGACAGCGATGCGGACAGGCTGCAATCCTTCAGCTTCCGAGAGCTTGCGGCGTAAGCCCCGACGCTTCTGGAGAAGCTCCTCCACTGAGTATTTATCAAGAGTCACAGGTTGTTTCCTGGGCTTATTATAGCTTTACCGATGGAGCAAAAGCCCGCCGTACTGAACTACTTTCAAAGGCCGCATCCCTAGCCGAAGAGACCCTTCTGCGCTGGTTTCCTCTCTCCCTCGACGGGCTTCATCCTCATCTCCGTATCTGGAAATACCCGCAACAAATGCACTGGCGGACGTTCGGTTGAGGCCAGAAACTCCGCTCGCTCGCGGGGCTCAATGATCACCGGCTGGCGGTCGTGGACCGTCGTCATCACACTGTTTGGATCGCTGGTAAGGATCGAAAACGTGTCTTCCCAAAGCCCAGTTTTCGGGTTTTTCCATGGACCCCATACGCCCGCCATGGCAAACAGCGTTTCGCCAGGAATCGTCACTTCGTACTTCGTCTTATGACCCTTCTCGCCCTGCCACTCGAAGAACGAGGATGCCGGAATCAGAACCCGGTTCTCCGCGAACTTGTTCTTCCAGAACCTGCTTACTGCGGCGGTATCGGCGCGAGTGTTAAATAGAAGGGCTTTCGGTGTTTTGAATCCCCATCGCATGCTTGCGAACTCAATCTCGCCATCAGCACTCATCCTGATCACCGGTTGGATCGACCCCGGACGTGCATCATCCTCTTCCTCGAAGTCCACTTCGTCGAGGCGGCCCTTCACATGGAACGCTGTCGCAATCTTTTGTTTGTCGCCTTTTCGTCCGAATCGTCCACACATAATTTTGAGGTTGGATGCGGCGCAGCTACGGCCTGCTAGGTCTTGTTCGGGTCAGCCGTAGCCGCATTTTCGACTGCCATATCCTGCAGCGCGCTCACAACCGCGTCATGAACCTCGTCACGGAACGCCTGACGCAGCGTATCGCCCATCTCATCGGGCTGGAAGCCATTGTCGCTAGTCTGGTCGGCTACCTTATCGAGTATCTGCTCCACGATCGGTCCCACGTTGATCTTCTTCGCGACGCTCTTCGCAACCTTCTTCGCGGAGACATCAATCGCCGTTTGCACCGCATCCTGCGAAACGGCGACCACAGGCTCGGCCTTCTTCCAATCCTTGTCGAACACTTCGATCATCTGCTTCACGGTCTTCTTGTCGTGGATCAGCACGCCAACTTCACGTCGAGCCTCAAGCTCAAGTTTCCGCAGACTCTGACTGCCCAGGAACGCTGATTCGCAATCTCGAAAAATCGCCCGCGCATGCAGCCGCATCGGTAACTTCCGAATCGGCAACGCTCCGCCCTTTGATTGCGTCGTCCCAATAATCCGCACATCAACGCCGGCCGAAACCTTGTCGTTCAGCATCTTGATGAAGTCGATGTCGCTGATCTTCATCTCATACATTAGCAGTTGTTTTTTCGCCCCTTGGATGAACTTCGTCAGCTCTTCCCGTGCGTTTGCAGGACTGACGACGAAATCCTTTTCCCCCGCCGTGTACGGCACCCGTTTCACATCACACTCAAAGAGCTTGATCGCTTCCTTGACGATCGACGCCTTCGTGATGACCACCCCGAACGACCGGCTCATGCTGATGTCGAGGTGCGTGAAGTTGAACGCCAGCAGGTGCAGTTCCTTGCCGTCGATGATGTACATCTTGCCGTGATAGCGCACCAGGTCGTCCGATGTACGCGTCACCGTGATGCCGCGTTCCAGCAGCCGCATTTCGAAGCGCCGCAGATTCTTGTCGCCGCCGCGGTTGGTATACGCGATCAGCGCCTGCACAGCCACGCCGCGCTGCGCCGCTTCCACCAACGCCTTCTCGACCTCGCTGCGGTCGATCCGAAAGATCAGGATTTGAATGCTTTTCTTGGCCTTGCGGAAGCCTTCGAGAACGGGTTCGATACCGCCTTCAGGTTGAATCAGAAGCTTCACGGACATTCCTTCTCTTGCTGCATCATTAATGGTTCCCAACATAGGAAGATGCCGGCAAACGCCGCGAGGATGTTTTTTTCATTCACCCAAGTACCACAGAGCCTCTCAGATGCTTCCAATAGGGAAGCGCAAAAACATAAAGCGCGCACGGAGATTTCATGTCACGCACGTCTGGCTCAAGATTCACACTTCTGGCGCTGTCATTCACATTGGTTCCACTTTACGCGCAGGAAACCGCTCCGGTTGTGGTCACGCCGCCGGTGCAAACGGCGCCTCAACAGCCCACCACTGTACCGCCTCCGCAGCCTGCACAGCAGCCCGAAGCCCAGCCCCCAGCCAAACCACCCGCCGATCAGGACCCCCTCACCCTTCGCGAAGCGCAGTCCAGGCCTTCAAAGAATCCCGAAACCGGAGACGAGAAGAACGCCGCCTCGAAGGCCGAAGAGGACAAGCCTCTCGCTCCCGGCAGGGTCCACAATCCCGTCCTCTGGCACGATCCCGGCAACGTCTCGCAACTCGACCTACTCCACGGACAGGGTGGCGAAAAGCACGCTCCCAAGCCCCCATTTACTTTCATCGAGGAAGATAAGAGCGGCACCAACCCCAAGTTCGATGCCAATGACGCCGACGGCAAGAAATGGCGCGTGAAGCTCGGTGAAGAAGCGCGCCCTGAAGTCGTCGCGTCGCGCCTGCTCTGGGCGATGGGCTACTACGCCAACGACGACTACCTGCTCCCGGAAGCCGATGTCGCCGATCTAAAAATCTCGCGCGGCGGCATCAAGGGCACCCACATCACCGACGCCCGTTTCGCCCGCAAGCCCAGCGGCCAAAACAAAATCGCCATATGGGAGTGGAAGAACAATCCGTTCTACGGAAAGCGCGAGTTCAACGGCCTCCGCGTGATGATGGCCGTCATGAATAACTGGGACCTGAAGGACGTCAACAACGCCGTCTGGTACGACAAAAATAACGACCAGCAAATCTTCCTCGTATCCGACGTAGGCGCCACCTTCGCCACCAACTCCCTTCAGATGACCCGTTCCAAAGACAAGGGCAACGTCGACAGCTTTAAAAACTCGAAGTTCATCACCAAAACCACCGCCACCACGGTCAGCTTCGGCACGCCCTCAGCCCCCACCGGCGTCATGCTCAAGAGCTTCGGTATGCTCGCCGCCGACTACGCCAAGCGGAAAGGTTTCGACTGGATCGGAAACGACATCCCCATCGAAGACGCCCGCTGGATCGGCGGCTACCTGTCGCAACTCACCCACGAGCAGCTAGTCGATGCCTTCCGCGCCGCCAACTTCCCCCCCGCCACCGTCGACATTTACGTCGAAATCGTACAGAACCGCATCCAGGAGTTGAAGCACCTCTAAACCGCAACCGGGGCCGGCTCGGCCTCCGCGGAGTTGAACTGAATATCGTGCAGCTCCCGGTAGGCTCCGCTCTCGTGCTGAATCAGTTCATCGTGCGTCCCACTCTCGACGATGCCGCCATCCTTCACTACATAAATACAGCTCGCACTGCGTATCGTCGACAGCCGATGCGCGATCACGATCGACGTCTTACCCGCCATCAGCCGGTCGAGCGCCTCAAACACCAGCTGCTCCGAACCCGCATCAAGCCCTGACGAAGGCTCATCCAGAATCAATATCGGGCTGTTCCGCACAATCGCCCGAGCGATCGCGATCCGCTGCCGCTGTCCACCCGAAAGCGTAAGCCCCCGCTCGCCGACCACCGCATCGAACTTGCCGTCCAGCTTGTCGATAAACTCCATCGCGTTCGCAGCCTCGGCCGCTTTCACGATATCGTTATGCGAAGCCTCCGGCCGGCCATAAGCAATGTTGTCCCAGATCGTCCCCGTAAATAAAACCGTGTCCTGAAGCACAAATCCGATCTGCCGCCGCAGCGATTCCTGCGTCACAGTCTTCACGTCAAAACCGTCAATCTTCACCACGCCATGCACCGGATCGTAGAACCGCGCAATCAAATTCACCAGCGTAGTCTTGCCCGATCCCGTCGGTCCCACCAGCGCGATCATCTCTCCAGGCTGCACGCTCAAACTCACATCCTGAAGCACCGGCTGCTCTTCGTTGTACCAGAAGTCCACATGCTCAATGTCGATCCGGCCCTTGATCGGCGGCAGCGCTTTCGCTCCCGGCGCGTCGCACATTTCGTTGTCGTTGCTCAGCACTTCCTGGATACGCTCATAGCCCACATCCGCCTTGCTGTAGCTGTCCATCGCCTTCGAAATATCCTGCATCGGCTTATACATATTCCGCAGATAAGTGATGAAGAGATACACCGACCCCAGCGACAACCCGCCCCGCAGCGCCGCCTTGCCGCCAAAATACAGCACCGCACAAGTCCCCACGCCCGTGACGATCGTCACAATCGGAACCAGCCGCGCCTTCAGCGCCCGAGCCTTCAACGAAGCCTCAACCGTCTCCAGGCTCTCACCCTCCAGCCGATGAATCTCGTAATTCTCGCGCGCAAACGCCTTCACCACGCGAATCGATCCCAACACCTCCTGCACCACCGACAGCAGCTTGCTCTCATGCTTCCGCACGTCCCGCGAAGCCTTCTTCACCTTCCGCGTATACGTATACACAATCGCAAACAGCACCGGCACCACCGCCATCGACACCAGCGTCAATTGCCAGCTCAAATAAAACATCACGCCAATCATGCCGATCACCGTGACCACATCCACCAGCATCGTCAACATGCCGCTCACGATGAACGTCTGCACCGAATCAATGTCGGTAGTCACGCGGCTGATCAAATCGCCCGTCTGGTTCTGATCGTGATACGTCAGCGACAGCCGCTGCACCTGCGCATACAGCCGGCCGCGCAGATCATGCGTCACCCACTGCCCCACGCTGGTCGTCACGTACTTATCGCCATACGTACAGATCGCGTCCATCACCGCGATCACCATCACCGCCACGCACGCGAGGATCAAGATCCGCATCGTATCCGTGCCCGCGACCTGACGGATCGTATGCTCGAGCCACCCATGCGTCTGCCCCTTGTGCCCCAGCACGTTGTCGAGCACAATCTTCAGCGGCCACGGCGTCAGCAGGTCGGCGACGCTCTCCCCCGCAATGGCCAGCAGCCCGAGCGACAGCGCTTTGCGGTGCGGCCGTAGAAGCTGCATGATCGTGACACGGCGTTTGGGGTTACTCTCCGGAGGCATCGTCAATTAGACGCAATCCGCCGCACACGGGCCGCTTCAATATCGTAGATTCGAATCACATGCCAAGCTCCAAGCTCATCAATACGCCCCGCCAGGTCCTGTTCGCCAGCCTCATCGGCACCACCATCGAATTCTTCGACTTCTACATCTTCGCCACCGCCGCGGTCCTGGTCTTTCCCAAGCTCTTTTTCCCCAGCTCCGACCCATCCTCCGCCACTCTCGCCTCGCTCGCCACCTTCGGCATCGCCTTCGTCGCACGCCCCATCGGAGCCGGTCTCTTCGGCCACTTCGGCGACTACGTCGGACGCAAAACCACCCTCGTCATCGCCCTCGCTACTATGGGCCTCTCAACAGTCGCCATAGGGGCGCTGCCAACGCATGCCGCCATCGGAGTCGCCGCCCCCATCCTCCTCGCCCTCTGCCGCTTCGGCCAGGGCGTCGGCCTCGGCGGAGAGTGGGGCGGCGCCGTCCTCCTCGCCATCGAAAACGCCCCGCCCGGCAAGCGCGCCTGGTACGGCATGTTTCCCCAGCTCGGAGCCCCCATCGGCCTCTTCTTCTCCGGCGGAATCTTCCTCCTCCTCTCGCACACCCTCACCGACAAGCAGTTCTTCACGTTCGGCTGGCGCCTCCCGTTCCTCGCCAGCTCCGTCCTCGTCCTGCTCGGCCTCTACGTCCGCCTCACCATCACCGAAACCCCCATCTTCCAGCAAGCCCTTGCCCGCGGCGAGCGCGAAAAAATGCCCATGCTCGCCGTCTTCCGGGACCACTTCGGCACCTTCTGCATCGGCGTCCTCACCTGCCTCGCCACCTTCGTCCTCTTCTATCTCATGACGGTCTTCACGCTCTCCTGGGGCACCACAGCCCTCGGCTACCCGCGCGGCAAGTTCCTCCTTATGCAGCTTTTCTGCATCCCTTTCTTCGCCATCACGATCCCCATCTCCGCGAAGCTGGCCGAGCACGGTCGCCGCCGCATCATGCTAATCTCCACCGCGCTCATCTTCGCCTTCGGCCTCGGCATGGCTCGCCTCTTCATCGCCGGAACCGCTGGAGCCATCGCCACCATGGCCCTCGGCCTAGCCTTCATGGGCCTAACCTACGGCCCGCTAGGCACGCTGCTTTCAGAAATTTTCCCCACCTCCGTCCGCTACACCGGAAGCTCCCTCGCCTTCAGCACCGCCGGCATCCTCGGAGCCTCCATAGCTCCCTACATCGCCACGTGGCTGGCAAAAACTTACGGCCTGCCTTACGTCGGCTACTATCTCTGCGTCGCCGCCGCCCTCACCTTCGCCGGCGTCTTCCTCATTCGCGAAACCAAGGACGACGACCTCTCCGCACCAGCCGCCGAAACGGTACTCTAGCAGGGAAGCGCAACCGGAAGGAGCCGCATGAACCGCTACATACTCATCGCAATAGGCGGCGGCCTCGGCTCCATGCTCCGCTACTTCATCGGCGCGCAAGCCGCGCAGCGCTACAGCGCCCGCTTCCCCGTCGGAACGCTAACCGTCAACATCATCGCCTGCTTTCTCATTGGCCTGACGCTCGAATACCTCGACCGCCACACGACCCTCAGCCCACAATGGCGCTTCCTCATCGCCACAGGCTTCATCGGCGGCTTCTCCACCTTCTCTACCTTCGAATGGGAAACCTGGACCGACATCTCCAGAGGCGCCTTCTGGATCGGCATCCTCTACATCGTGGTCAGCATCGTTGCCGGATTCGCCGCCGTAGCCCTCGGCGCCGCCACCGCGCGCTCAATTCGCTAAACCTTCCGCGTCCCCTGTTGCCAAACCCCCACCTGCCGCACGGCATTCGCCAGACTCCCCACCACCACGTTCGGCCGATTTCCCCCGAACCGCTCCAAAACCTCATCCCCATCTTCATCCGAGCCCCACAGCGCCACTGCCAACCGGTTATTCGGCATATGTGTCCTTACCCGCTGACAAATCGACCGCGCCTGCGCAAACGCAAACGGCGGCAGCGCAGATATGAAAACTACCGTATCTTTCTCCGTCGCAAGCGCGTCCAGGATCTCGTCCGACAACGCCTCCGGCGACAGCATGATCGTCTGATGTCCGGCGCTCTCCAGCAACTGCGTCAGCATTTGCGTCGTCAACTCTGTCGCTCGTCCGCCCGCCGAAAGACACACGACCGCAAACTCCTTCTGCAGAGGAATCCGAAGCGAATCAATCACCCGCGTTCGTGAGCTTCTCTCCTCATCGACCTTCTGCCGATAGCCGGTCAGCCGCGCCACCAGCTCTCCAAGACACAGCAGAACGAACTTCGCTCGCACACTGTCGAGAGCGCCTTTTGCCTTGTCTTCTTCCGCCAGGCTCAGCACCGGAATGACCACCGAGTCATACAGCGTCACCAGCGGCTTGTTGTCCAGATATCCCTCGGCAATCGCCCAGGCCTCCGTCTGGTCCATCGCCAGCAGCCGCTCGTATAGATGAGCGGCGGGGGACAGCTTCGCGTTCGTACCCAACAAACTATGCAGAAACGAAAGCTGCGGAACATACCGGCCCATCACCACGACGCACACGGTCAGTGGAGTCGATAGCACAAGCCCCGGCAACCCCCAGATCATCGACCAGAAAATCGCACTCGCCAGCAGAGCGAGCGAAGAAATCCCGGTCCGCGTGCTAAACAGCCACGGCTCCACAAGATTGACAGCAGTAACTTCCAACAATAGAAATAATCCCAGGACACACAACGGCATCGTCCAACTCGTGGACACTGCAATAGACAGTGCCAGCGGCAGCAGCATCCCGATCAACGTACCCGCAAACGGCACTATCCGCAGGGTTCCAGCGATAGCACCCCACAGAGCGGCTTCAGGAACCCCTAGGAAATATAATCCCGTACCAAATAAAATTCCATAACTCGCATTGATCTGAAACTGCATTACAAGGTAGCTGCTGATGCGCTCTGTCGCATCTTCGAGAGCTCGCGTCATCAGGTTGATGTGCGTCATGCCCGCAAGTAACAACAGACGATGCCGTAAGTCCTCCCGGTAAGTCAGCATGTAGATCGCGAAAATCACCACGATACCAAGCTCACCCACAGGGGCCAGCACCTCACCCAGGAGCTTCTCCGTCGCAAACAGCTGTTCCGACCGCGGCCCCACCACACGCACGGGCACCGCATTCGTGCTCGTTTGCGCGTCCCCAAGGTTCAGGTCGCCGCTCACATCTTCAAACAACGCAATCGCAGCCTCAAGCGACCCCTGGGCCGACGAGTGCAGCGACCCGATCCGCTTCTGAATATTGGCGCGATAACCCGGCAGCGTCTGAGCAACGCTCAACACTTCCCGCGTCAAAACAAACGTTCCCGCAATCAGGATCACGCACGTCAATCCGCACGCCACCGGCACGGCGATCCCTCGCGGCACACCCTTGCGTTCGATCCACGAAACCGCCGGCACCAGCAGGAAGGAAAGCGTCAGCGCAAACGCCAGCGGTATCAGCAGGACCTTCGCAAACAGCAGCAGGAGAACTGTGCCAATGAAGGCCATCACGCTTCCGCCCGCAAACGATTGCGAATTTTTGATACGGGTCATAGCGCCTCGCCAAGCCTGTCAACGTGTCCGGCAAGCATACAGCAACCCGCGCCCCTGCTACATGTCCCCAGTAGAAAGGGCCCGCCATCGTTGCCGATGACGGGCCGTTCGTGTTGCAAAAGCCTAGAACTGGCCCCACAGCAGCTGGTTATAAACCTCGTGATGAAACTGCACTTCGCTGGGCTTGACGATGGTCCCCAGCAAGCGCGGGCAACGGTCCGCCGCAGCCTGCTTCAGGTCCGCATACCTTCCCTTCACATCCTCGCCGAGCAGCTTGGTAGTCCACTCCGCCGCGCGGAAATTCTCCAGCGCGTCGTACACGTTGTCCGGCAGATACCGCTCAGCCTGCCGCAGGTTCTTGATCTTCGATGTCTCACCATCTAGCCCGCTCTTGAACACCGAATACAGCACCATGTACGGATTCGCGTCCGGCCCAACCGACCGCACCTCAACACGCGCCGACTTCTCATTCCCAATCGGGATCCGGATCATCGACCCACGATCCGTCGCCGAAGCCTTGATCTGGTTTGGCGCTTCGAAGTGCGGATCGAGCCGCCGATAAGCATTCGTGCTCGCATTCAACAACAGGCAAATGTCGTTGCCATGCGTCAAAATCCGGTCCACAAACTTCCACGCAAACGGCGAAACCTTCTCCACACCCTTCGGGTCCCAGAAGATATTCTTCCCGCCCTTGGTGATCGAAACGTTCGTATGCATGCCGCTTCCATTCACACCCACAACCGGCTTCGGAAGGAAGCTCGCCGTCATCCCCATCTGCGTCGCAACCTGGCGGCAAATCAGCTTATACAACTGAATCTGGTCCGCAGCCGCCACCACTTCGCCATACGAGTAGTTGATCTCAAACTGCGATGGCGCCACTTCCGGATGGTCTTTCTCATTCTCAAAACCCATCGCCCGCTGCACTTCGGCCGCACGATCGATAAATTCCCGCAGCGGATCCCCGGGCAGCGAATGGTAGTACCCACCCTGATTGACGTATTCAAACTTACCCGTCTGGTGAAACGTCCGCTCCGCGTCAATGCCCTCAAACAGAAAGCCTTCAATCTCATTCGCCGCATTCAGCGTGAAGCCGTTCTTCTCCTGCTGCTCCTTCGCAAACGCCTTCAACACGCCACGCAAATCGCCGGCATACGTCCCGCCGTTCTTGTCGATCACTTCGCCGAAGACGATAATCTTGCCCGGTCCAAAAATATCTGCAGGCGTCCAGTAGAACGCCGACCAGTCGATCCCCAGCCGCAGATCGCTCTCCCGCTGCGCAGTAAATCCGCGAATCGAAGACCCATCAAAGGTCAGGTTGTCGTAGCTCTTCACCAGGAACTTTTTATCGTAGTCCAGCATATGCAGCCGGCCTTCAAGATCGCTGAACACCACCGTTACGGCCTTCACGCCCTTGGTATCCGTCAGGTACCGCAGCCGTTCCTCCTGGATCACGTCCATCTTCACGCGCTTCATGCGCTGGTCTTTAGCAGCGAGATTGAGCTCTTCCAGCTCGTCATACGAAAGTTCGAGAAAATTGCGAAGCATTTCTGGCATCCGACGACTCCTTGTTCCCATCATTCCTGTGTTAGTCCCGGTAGTAACTCCTGCCGGTCGTTTGCGATTTAAACCGGAAGACTGGAAACCTCGTTATGAGGTCTCCAGCCGGGTCCGGCAAGGTGAATTAGCGTTTCGGACCGAAGAAGGCCACCACGCCAACCTCGACTGTGGATTGACCCTTTACCAGCCTTGAAGTTCCTTTACTAAAGTAGTTCTGGTCCGACCCGTCGCGGCGATACTCCACCCGCACCAGCAGACCTTCCGGGATCTTGTACTCCCCGGTGAGAGTGAACTCATTCAGCTTCTGCTGGTTTCCGGTCCCGACCGACCCACCCTGCGCACTGCCGTCCGCAAGATATTCATACCGTCCAGCCATCGCGAGGGTCGAGGTAGCCTGGTACCGCGCGGCAACCGCAATACCCTGCAAATGGTCCAGGCTTGAAGTCTTGAACGATGTGCCCGCCAGGTTCGTAGTAACCGCGTTCCGATTCTGAACATAATCGTAATTGATATAAGCATTGAACTTCGCCGTAGGTGTTAGCAGCAGCGTCGTGTCAATCAGGTTGCGGAAACCCTTATTAGTATTCGCATTCTCGGGGCCCGTGTAGAAATTACCTGACCACGTGTACTTCGTCTTTGTATACACACCCGTTATTCCTACCGTCTTACCGGAATTATTATCCGTAAAGTTGTTCCACCCATTCACCACCTGCACGCCGCCGGTAAAGGCTTTGGTGATCGGCATCGAAGTACGCAGACCCACGTGGTAGTAGGGAATAGCCAGCGCAAACAGCAGCGATCGAGAATAGTTCCAATTATCCTTGGTCTCGATCACCTCAGCGCCTGCCGATGTAACGAATTCACCGAAATCCATCTCAAAGCCCTTCGCCTTGGTCGGCTTGAAGCTCACATAGGCCTGCTCCAGGTACTTGAAGTTAGGCTCGCTCGCCAGTATCTGGTTGAACGCCTTGCCAAACCCCAGGTCCACACGGAACCCAACCGGATCGGCATCATGCGACATCGTCAGTTTCGCCATATTCAGGCTGAAAGCATTTGCGTCGTAATCAAAGTTCCGCAACTGGTTCCCATTCGAGCTAAACGGCGGATGGTTCGCATTAAAGTCGTAATAACCGTCCACCAATCCGCTGAAATCAATCGGCCCAACGCTCCACGTCGGCGCTGCTGGGGGCGTAGCCGCTGCTGCCGCCGGCGCTGCAGCCGCGGGGTTCGTCGGCTTCGTCTCCGGTGCCGAAGTAGAAGGCGTCGTAGACTCCTGGGCCCCTGCGCTGCAGACAGAAAGTACCGGCGCAACACACAGCACAAGAGCTGCCAGGCTAATTTTCGAAAAGACATTTTGCTGCTGACGAACAAGCTTCATAAAGTTTTCCTTTCAGATGGGACTTCGCGGGGGTGCAGATATCCCTCCCACTTCGCGGGTACATGTGTGGCCCGAGGTGCGGTTCAGTGAAGGTGGAAACGGGAAAACAGGTGTGTATCTGGGGTATAGCACGCAGCCCAAGCCTGTTCCTAGGGCCAATCGTCACTATCAACTGATTCGATACGCTCGATGAAAAGTTTTGATACTGAATCTCCTACCGAATACCGCCAAGTTCCGCCATTGAATATCTGCCTCGCGAAGTTCCTTACTGTCATTTCATCGCCAGAAGGTGTAGAAAGTCCGTAAGCAACTCGTAAAGACCTCATAAAGCCCGCGTTCCCGCCATCCGGCCCAGACAACAACGCTCAGCGCAATAGAAATATTCCTGATACTCCGTATAAAGATTTCTTCTAGTCGCACTCTGCCCTTGAAGCGCGCCGCTCCGCTGTGTACGTTACATCTACCGCACCTGCAATCGGGCACCCTCTCATGCTGGACGTCCATGACGCTTTCGCCGTCGTGTACCCCCCTCCGGTATGCAGCTCGTCTCCCCGTCGCTCCCAGCGACGCACAACATGTCCAACAGAAGGAGTTCCCCTGAATGGCACGAACAGTGGATGCATCGACGCTATCGTTCTCGAAGAAGGTCAACCGGCTAGGCAGCCGGCTTAAAGACGCACAGTGGCGCCGTTATGGCCTGACACTCCTCGCCGGAAAAGTAGCCGGCGTCGGCGGAGTCCTGCTGATCGCCTTCTTCATTACCCAGACCTTCCTCACCTCGGTCCACGCAGCCGACGCCCCCATACCCGCCGCCAGCATCGTCAACGCCGTCAACACCAGCTGGACCCTCGTTGCTGCGTTTCTCGTGTTCGGCATGCAGGTCGGCTTCACCATGCTCGAGGCCGGGTTCTGCCGCTCGCGTGAAACCGTCAACGTGCTCATGGAGTGCATCGTAGACACCTGTCTCTGCGGCCTGCTCTTCTACGCCATCGGCTTCTCCTTCATGTTCTCGCACGGCAACGGATTCATCGGCTACCACTGGTTCTTCCTGCAGGGCGCGCCTTCCACGTACGAGTCCACCGGCGTCGCCTTCCTCGCCTTCTGGATCTTCCAGTTCGCCTTCGCCGACACCTGCTCCACCATCACCTCGGGCGCCATGATCGGCCGCACCGGCTTCGTCGGAGACCTGCTCTACTCCCTCGGCGTCTCCGGCTTCATCTACCCCATCATCGGTCACTGGGCATGGGGTCCGGACGGCTTCCTCGCCCTCATGGGCAGCCCCGCCGCAGCAGGGTCGCCGCAGAACTTCCTCCCCACTCTCGGCACCAGCTTCCACGATTTCGCCGGCTCAACCGTAGTCCACACCATCGGCGGCTTCATCGCTCTGGCCGGCTCCATCGTCCTCGGTCCGCGTCTCGGTCGCAAGTTCAAACGCGACGGCGGCGGCCCGATGATGCCTCACGATCTCACCATCGCAGCCTCCGGCGGCCTGCTCCTCTGGTTCGGCTGGTACGGCTTCAACCCGGGCTCCACACTCTCCGCCATGGACGCTGAAGGCATCGGTCGCGTAGCCGCAAACACCACTCTCGCAGCCTGCGCCGCCGGCCTCACGGCCATGTTCACGGCCTACTTCATGAGCAAGAAGTGGGACGTCAGCTTCACCGTCAACGGCTTCCTCGCGGGCCTGGTCGCCATCACCTGCCCCTGCTATTGGGTCAGCCCGACAGGGGCCATCATCCTCGGCGGAGTCGCCGGCATCATCGTCGTCTACGGCGTGGAGCTGCTCGAATACCTCCGCATCGACGATCCCATCGGAGCAGTTCCGGTCCATGGCATCTGCGGCATCTGGGGTACCCTCTCGCTGGGCCTCTTCGCCTGCGGAAAGTACGGTGCCACCGGTCCGCTCGCGGCCGACAACACCGCTCCCCTGGCAGGCCTCTTCTACCACGGCGGAACAACGGTCCTGAAAGCCCAGTTCGTGGGCAGCGCCATCATCACCATCTCCACGTTCTCAGTGGCGATGCTGCTCATGTGGCTGGTCAATCTCACCGGCACGCTCCGCGTTTCGAGAGAAGGCGAACTTTACGGTCTCGACCTCCACGAGCACGGCATCAACGCTTATCCTGAGTACGTTATCTCCGCGCTCGGCACTCCGGGCTCCATCGACTAGCGCTCCGTGGGCTAAGATAGCCGGGAGGCAGCATTGCAAATGCTTCTCCCGGCGCGACATTCAGATACTGGGCGATCCCAGCACATAACCGGAGAAAGCACGAAAGGACATCATGACAAAGATTGAGGCGATCATCAGGCCGAATCGTTTTGAAGCAGTCAAAGAAGCGCTTTCCGATCTCGGCGTAGACGGCATGACGGTCTCTGAAGCCAGAGGCCACGGCCGCCAGAAGGGCCACACAGAAACCTACCGCGGTCGCGAGTACGAGGTCAGCTTGATCCCCAAGCTCCGCGTCGAACTCGTCGTCCTCGACGAGCGCGTCGAAGCCATCGTCGCCGCCATCATCGCCAGCGCAGCCACCGGGGAAATCGGTGACGGCAAAATCTTCCTCTCCAAGGTTGACGACGCCATCCGCATCCGCAACCAGGAACGCGGCGACATCGCCATCTAACCCGATCCGCAACCGACAAAAAGCCCGTTGAGCGAACGCTCAACGGGCTTTTACGTGCCGGCCTTTCTTGCTTGTCATCCCCGAAGGGGATCTGCGTTTTGTGGTGGCACGCACGCTGCCTAGCCCCTACTCCTGCTCCGCCCTCAGCGCAATCTCCAGAAAACTAGTAATCGCCCGCGTCATCGGCTTGTCCTTCAAATAAATCAACCCCAAATCGCGCACCAGCTTGATCGACTCCACCGGCACCACCTGCACCGACCCCGCCGTCCGCTCCTGCTCAATATTGATCGCCGGCAGGAACCCAATCCCCAGACCTGCAATCACGAATCGCTTCATCAACTCGCCGCTCTCCACCTCCATCGCCTTCTTCGGATAAACCTCATTCATCCGAAAGATATTCAGCAGCAGATCCCTCGTCCGTCCCTGCTTGGGCAGCAAAAACGAGTGCTTCACAATATCCGCCGGCGCCACCTTCGACAGCGCGGTCAGCGGATGCCCCTTGGGAACAGCCAGCAGCAGCTCATCATGATGCAGCACCTTCACCACGAACCTCGGGTCCTTCACGGGTAGAGACACCACCCCAAAGTCCACCTCACGGTTCAGCAGAAGCTCCAGCGTATTCGACCTCTCCGCCCGCACAATCTTCAGACCCACCTTGGGATAGTGCCGCTTGAACTCCGTAAAAACTTCCGGCAGCACATAAAGGCTCGTCGACTCCTGCGCGCTGATCGCAATTTCCCCACGCGCCGAGTGCTTCTGCTCGGCGACCATCATCAACATGTGCCGCTGCGTCGCCAGCGCATTCTCCGCAAATGGCTCAAACACCCGCCCGGTAGCCGTAAACGTAACCTTCCCTCCGGTGCGGTCGAACAGCCGTTCCCCCACTTCGCGTTCCAGAGACCGTATCTGCGCCGACACCGCAGGCTGTGTAATTCGCAGCTTCTCCGCCGCGCGCGAAAAGCTCTTCTGCCGCCAAACTTCCAGAAATGTCTTAAGTTGATCGAAATCCATAGGTCAGTAAACTCGCCGCACCTCGCTTGCACGAAATTTGCCGGCAACTCGTATCCTACAGAAGCCACCCTTTTGTTTGTCATTCCCGAAGGGAATCTGAGTTTTGACGGTCCTTCTCAGCAACTGCCCTTTTGTTTGTCATTCCCGAAGGGAACCTGCGTTTGTTCTTGCAGTTGCTGTTGACGGGGCCATGCGCACCCCCTAGATACTTACAGCACCCGTGGTCCTTCAGCCCGACCCCGCAAGACCCTTCATGGCCGATAATTTAACGAACAGACGCACCGTTTGCAAACCTCATTCGTCGCCACATCCAGCGACTCCCGAAACCGCCGCGCCCTCTCCCCGGTCAACACCGTCTCCAGATCGTCGACCTTCAAATGCCCAATCGGAGGGTGAAAGAAACATGGTCTCACCGCCCCATCGATCTCCACCACCGCCGAAACCCACGGCGCATTACACACCGGCGCCACCGCCTCAGCGGCGTAGCGGACCTTC
>CAZZYB010000015.1:20284-21841 GCA_964658125.1 uncultured Acetobacteraceae bacterium
TGGCCCAGATGAACCCGAAACCTCCGCGCAATCTTTCTTAGCTTCTCGGGACTCTCAACAATAAATCCATTCGCAAAATCCTCAGCGCGACTGACAATCAACCGCTCCAGATGCCCTTCAAACTCGTCCGCCTCAAGCGAAGTTAGCGCCACCTCGCTCTGCCGAGCCACAGGCCAAACGAGCTCCCGATTGAACGCCTCAGACGACGTATCGACAGCCAGAAACGACACCGAATCAACCCCAATCTCGCGAGCCGCAATCACCGTCTCTTGAATACAAAAGAAGTTAGCCTTCTGCACCGTAGACCGCGCCGTAATCCGCATCTCCGGCCTCAGCAACCGCACCGCCGCAACGCCCTCGCGAATCAACCCAAACGCCCCATTCACCCGCCGAATCGCATCATGAACCTTCGCCGGGCCATCGATCGACACAATCACCTCGTCGAACCCGCCAGCAACTTCTTCCGCCCGCTTCTTCAACAACAGTCCGGTAGTCAACAGCGTCAGCCGAATCCCCATCTCGCGAAAGAACCCACAAATCTCAGCCAGATCAGCATTCAACAGCGGCTCTCCACCCGTAAGCACCACATGCCGCACACCCAGTCGCAACAGCGACCGTCTATGCCGCTCAAGATCGACCGCCTTCACGCTCTCCTTCGTCTCCCGCTGCCAGATGTCGCACATCACGCACCGGCAGTTGCAGTGACTATGCACATTCAGCATCAGGATCGGAATCTGCATCACCGCGACCTCAGGCAGCGTATCCACGGCTCACCTTCTTGCCCCCCAGCAGCAGGCAATCGCCCACCATCACGCTCGCAGCCCCATCGAGCAACTCCTCCAGCGGCGCACGAATCCACCTGCGCTCCCCATCCACCACCAGCAACTCCAAACCCTCGCGCATTTCCTCAGGCAGCCGCGCCCACACCGCATCGCTTGCCAGAAAAACACGCCCCGCACGCACCACCAACTCCACATCCCCTGCCGACATTCCCACCAGCGTCTTAGCCGGACTCAACCCAAGATCCCGAGTAGCCATAAAGTCCGCAGCAACTCCCGCAACGACCCGACCCTCACCACGCTTCAACCGCAAAATCTCCGCCGGCCCAGTCGTCACCATCCGATAAAGCGCCTCATCCTCAAGCCCCGTATGCTCCCGCGCAAACCGCACTTCATCCAGCAAATCTCCCACAGCAGTCAGCGGAGAATCGCTCCCCAGCGCAATCTTCCGCACTCCTGAAAACACGTCCGGCGCCGGTACCTGCCCAAACAAAAACGCATTCGAACTGGGACAAACCACCAGCGCCACACCAACCTCATTCATCTCCCCAACCGCCTCAGCCGAAAGCGCCAGCCCATGAACCAACACAGTTCGCCCATCCAGCACACCCCGATCCGCAAGCACCCCAAACTCCGCCGCACTCCGCTCATCCACACCTTCCGCAGCATGAACAACAAACGGCAGACCCCCCGACTTACCCGGCAACCCACCATCCACCGCCAACGAATGTGCCCACTCAAACTCCGGCAACACCCGCACAGGAAACGCCTCATCAAG
>CAZZYB010000016.1:0-21739 GCA_964658125.1 uncultured Acetobacteraceae bacterium
GTAGCCCCGCGCCCAGTCGGTGATCTTGTCGCAGTGCGCCGGATCGGGATCTACGCCGACGATGACCTGGCTCCACACGACGTCGCGATGGATAAACGGTGTGTCCGTCTTGCCCACGCGATTGACTTTGCCGTTGATCGGGTAGAGATGCATCGTTGACTGCGCCGTTGGCATGTTGGCGGCGTGCTGGAGGTGCTGCTCGATGGCGGCATCGGAGAGTTCCTTGAAGAAGTCGGCCTTCCAATACCAGTGGTGGCCGGTTGGGTAGATGGGGTCGAACATGCCCTGGAGCATGGGGAAGGGCATGGGGACGAAGAACTCGAAAGCGGGGGCGCGGTACTGGCGGATGGGGTCGAGGATGGCGTTCGCCTGCTCCATCGAGCCCGGGTAGCACCAGATGATGCCGCACATTTTTTTGTGGTGCAGATGTTCGGGAAACGGCGGCCCCGGAGGGACGGTGATGAAGGCGAAGAAGCCGTTCATCTCTTCCGGAGCCTGGGTGATGAACTCGCGATACCACTTCATGACATCGGCTGCGTCTTCCATGTTCCACAGCATGGGTCCGGCGCAGACCATGCTGACGGGATGGGCTTCAAAGAGGAAGGCCGTAACGATGCCGAAGTTGCCGCCCCCGCCGCGAACTGCCCAGAAGAGGTCGGCGTTTTCGTCCGCGTTGGCGATGACGAAGGTGCCGTCGGCAAGCACCATGTCGACGGAGAGCAGGTTGTCCACGGTGAGGCCGTACTTGCGAGAAAGGTGGCCCATGCCGCCTCCGAGCGTCAGACCGGCGACGCCGGTGCTGGAAACGACGCCCGAAGGAACGGCGAGGCCGAAGGCGTGAGTGGCGTGGTCGACCGTGGCCCAGGTGCAGCCGGCGCCGACGAGGACAGTCCGGGCGGACGGATCAACGCGGACGTAGTCGATGCCGGAGAGGTCAATCACCAGGCCGTCATCGCAGACGCCGAGGCCGGCAGCGTTGTGTCCGCCGCTGCGCACCGAGACCTTCAGGCCGGAAGTCTTGCCGAACTTCACTGCGGTCATTACGTCCGCTACGCTGGTGCAGTTGGCGATCACGAGCGGCTTGCGGTCGATCATGGCGTTGTAGACTTTGCGGGCCTGGTCGTAACCTGCGTCGTGTGGCTCGATTACGGTGCCGCGAAACTGGCTACGAAAATCCGCGATGCTCTCAAGGGTTGTCATCTTTGTTCTCCTGATTTGTAGTGTGGTCTCAGGAGCGTTCTAAAAGCGTTCTGCGGGGGAACCTGCCGGCGTTCTTTCGAGTAAGTTGCTGAGGCGGTGAGCGAAAGCTTGCGAGCCGCAGGCGCTGGCGGACTCCAACCCGCGGCGATAACTGGCGGCGGCCTGTTCCGGCTTGCCGTCTTTGGCGGAAAGATCGCCCTGCACGCGGTAGAGCTCTGACAGTGCCCATACTTCGCCGTTCTTTGCGGCGAATGCGAACCCGGTGGAGAGGCTGGCGGCTGCCTCACGGAGTTGTCCGGCACGCCTGCAGGCGTCGGCGAGCAAGGCGTAGTAGTAAGGCAAACGGATCTCGGCCCCGAGGCTGCGCATGACGTCGAGGCCTCCGCGAAGCTGCGTCAGGCCGCCGGTGACGTCTCCTTGCGCGGCGAGCGCCCAGCCGGAGAGAACGTTGCCGAACGCACCGTAGTACGCGAAGCCATTTCGAGTGCAGAGATCGACGGCCCGCTGGCCCGCAGCACGGGCGGCTACGCTGTCGTCGCGAAAGACATGGAGTAGCGCTTCGTAGGCCAGCGCGAGGGCCTGGCTGAAAGGGTGACGCAAGCGCTCGGAAGTTCGATTGGCTTCCGCAGCAAACTGCAATGCTGCGGTGTCGCTCTCCTCCGCGGCGCAATGCCAGGTGAGGTGGGCGAGGTATGAGAGGCAGAAAACGCTGACGTCGGGGCCGGCGAAGACGACGAGATGGGGCTGAGTAAGATCGCCGTGCGCCGCCATCGAGCTTTGCATATGTTGGAGCGAGAGAGGTAGCTGACCGAGGTGAAAGAGGGCGCTGCCCAGCATGAAGTTGCCGGTACAGAGGAGAGCGGCAGATGGATTCTCACCCGCGGCTTCAAGGAATTGCAGAGCAACCTGGCGTGAGGCTTCGATATCTCCGCGCACCACATGGAAGCCCCATAAACCGTTGAGGATATTGGAGACGTCGCAATCTCCCAAACGTCTTGATAGTTCGAGCGCGCACTCGTAGGTGGTTCCGACCTCAGGGGCGGAGTATCCCGCGGTGGCTGTGAGTGCGGCTCCAAACAGAACTAAGAGCTCCAGTTCCTGGCGAAGCCGTTTTTCAGACTCGGGAAATTGGCGGCAGAGGGCGACGGCTCGACGCAGTAGCGCGGCTGATTCCGGCTCTGCGAACCGCTGACGCGCGGAGTTGGCGGCGAGGCGCAGATGTTCGATCGCCTGCTCGACCATGCCAGCCTGCTCGTAGTGCGAGGCGATGAGAGCGTCCCAGTTTTCGCTGTCATTACGATAGACATCGGCGAGGGCGCGTGCCACCCTGCGATGCAGGTAGCGCACGCGGACGAGGGACAGTTCGGCGCAGGCAACCTCGCGGATGCGGTCGTGGGTAAAGTCGTAGTCGAGGCCGCGGCCCTCGATGATTCTGCGCTGCCAAAGCTCGTCGAGCGCGGCTGAAAGGCTGCGCTCATCCCAGTCTGAGAGCTTTTCAAGGAGCTCGAACGAGAACGGCCTGCCCACTACGCTGGCCAACCCAGCCAGTTCGTATGAAGCGGCAGAAAGCTTTGCCAGGCGAGCGCTGATGACGGCGGCGATGCGGGTGCTTTGCAGGCCGGCGCGAGCGCTCTCGACGACAAAGAGTGGGTTGCCGCGTGTGGAGCGGAAGATCTCCGCGAGCTTGCTTTCCCCGAGTGGCTCGGCGGACTCCTGTCGCGCCAGCTCGATTGTTCCGGCGGCGTCAAGCGGCTGAAGCTGAACTTCGTGGACGACGCCTGCCAGCCGGAGGGCTGCGAGGAAGGCAGTGAAGGCGTGCTCGCGACCTGTCTCTTCAGGCCTGACCGTTCCGAGGATGAAGATACCTTTTCCGGCGGCCGAACAGAGCAGAGTCTGCAGCCATTCCAGGGAGTCAGGGTCGCACCACTGGAGGTCGTCGATGAAGAGTAGGAGTGGAGGCTCGGACTTGGCGAATACGGCCCGGAGCGATTCGTAGAGCTGAAAACGCTGCCAGCTCTCACTGATTTGAAGCGGCCGTTGCGGCGCTGACTGGTGCTCTAGAATATCGGGAGCGAGCCGGGCGAGGGACTCCTTCTGCATAGAGGTGAGCTTTTGGCACGCGGCGCGTAGTGGCTCTGAGCGCAACCATTCTGCGACTGGCGCGTAGGGTGCCTGGCCGTGTCCGGAGTAGCAACGTGTGCGTGCAATGGCGCTTCCACGGCCATCCACGAGTTGGAGGAGCTCTTCCGCCAGTCTCGTCTTGCCGATGCCGGGCTCGCCGGAGAGGATGGCGGCGGTTGGACCGTCGGTTGTGGCGGTCTGCCACAGTTTGCGAAGGGAATGCATCTCTGCGACGCGGCCAATAATCTGGCGCGACATCTTCCGGTCCGGTGCGGGGCGGACGGTCTGTTGTGGTGTGGAGCGCTCGTCTTTGAGAATGCTTTCAAAAAGGGCGACGGTTGCCGGGCCGGGCGGCACTGCCAGTTCGCGGCGCAAAACGGCTTTGCATTGATGGTAGGCGCGCAAGGCGCCGGCGCGGTCCTGGTTTGCGGCGTGCAGCCTGATGAGCAGCTGATAGTTCGACTCGCCGAGGGAATCATGCGCCACCAGCCGGGTCGCATAGGAGATTGCGGCGGCGACGTCGCCCTGCTGATCGAGAAGCGATGCAAGGCGATGAAGAACCATGCCGAGTTCGTCTCGGAGATGCTGGCGGAGAGGCGTCAGCCACTCGTCGTAGAGCGTTGGCAGCAGGTCGTCTGCGTAAAGCTGCGCTGCGGATTTCAGATGGCCGATCTCACTCGCGGGGTCATCTGCAGACTCGCATTCGGCGGCGCGTTCGACAGCCGCGCGGAACGCAAGCACATCAATCACGCAGGAAGCGTCGCGCTCCCAGTGGACAGCAAAGTTGTCGGAGCGCAGACAGGCACAATCCGGCGGCAGTGAACGCTTCAGATGATGGAGAAGTTGGCGGAGATTGGTGCGGGCCTGCGGGCCGCTGGACTCCGGCCAAATCAATGACGCGATGCGTTCCTTAGGTTGTGGCTTATCGCCTTTGAGGATAAGCCAGGCCAATAGCGACTGTAGTCGATTGGTGTTGATAGCGGTGACCGGGCGATCATCGACACTGACCCGAAGGCTTCCGAAGAGCGCAATTTGCAGGACGCCGATGGTCATACACTCCTGAGCGTTTGTGCAACTGCTGTTCTATCACGCTGCGCTGACTGCTGTACGTTGAGAGCGCCGGCATTGACTCTACTTCTGATCTGCTTTACAGTCCAACCATCCGCATAGAGTAAGCCCGACGCCATTCGTAACGTGCCTTGAGCCCCGAGTCGACGGGTGATGTAAGCACCGCATCGGTCAACACAAGATCGTCTGTACCCATACAACTTCGAGGAGTCCGCCTTGCGAAAGCTGCTTTTAATCCTGTTGCTCCTGGTCCCGGCGTCGGTCGGATTCGCTCAAGGTACCACCAGCCGCATTTCGGGCACGGTTACAGACTCTTCTGGTGCGGTAGTGCCATCCGCGGTGGTCACCGCTGTGAACGATGACACTGGTATCTCCTACCAGACGAAAAGCTCCAGCTCCGGGACGTACGCGTTCGATTCGCTGCAGCTTGGCAGGTACACGATTCGTGCCGAAGCACCCGGGTTCAAGCAGTTCGTTTCCACGGGCAATGTGCTCTCGATCGGCGTTCCTACGAGCGTAGATCCTAAGCTCCAGGCGGGCGGCAACAGCGAGACCGTTACGATTGAGGGTGGATTTGACGTCATCCAGACGGAGTCCTCGGGTAACTTTGGCGCCATCATCGACAACGTCACGCTGACCGAGTTGCCGATTGTGGGGACTCGCGGCCGCAATCCACTGGGGCTCACGCAGTTCATTCCAGGCGTGGTGCAGAATAACAGCGCCAACGCGCCGGGTGGAGATATCGTCGTCAACGGATCCCGCGACCGCGCTTTCAACTATGTTCTGGACGGCATCGACGACAACGAGACGTCGTCGGGTGGATCGAATACTTCGCCTTCGCACCAGAATCCAGACATGCTCTCGGAGTTCCGCGTGATCACGGCAAATCCTACGGCAGAGTTCGGTCGCAACTCGGGTGCGCAGGTGCTAATGGTGACTCGCTCGGGGACGAACCAGTTTCATGGGAATGCATTCGAGTTCTATCAGTCGCCCTTTCTGCGCGCGAACTCTGCCGCCGGTAAGGCCGCAAACCTTCCTCGTTCTCAGTTTGTGCAGAACGTCTACGGTGGCTCGATTGGCGGGCCGATTTGGAAGGACAAGGCATTTTTCTTCGCCAATGTTGAATTGCTTCACGCGCTGAGCAGCACGCAGGTCACGCGGACGGTGTACACGGCGCAAGCGCGGACAGGCTTATTCCGCTACATCTCAACGCCGGGCGGCACCGTGCGCAACAGCAACTCGGTCGACCCTAATGGCAACCCCATCATTCCCACCGGCGGCTCGCTGGGCACCTACAACATTGTGGCTAACGATCCTTTCCACGTCGGTCTGGACACGGCCATTACGTCCTTCCTCGCGCCCTCTCCTTTGCCCAATACTTTTCTCGTCGGCGACGGTCTCAATACCGCGGGCTATACCTTTGTAGCGCCCTCCACCGACGCTCAGGTCGATACCACGTACAAGATCGACTACGTATTCAACCCGAAGAACGCCTTGTTCGGGCGCGTGTCCACCGGCCACCAGAACACCCTTGCCGACTCAGTCAATGGCGGCCTTCCCGCTTTCCCGGGTACACCCGTGCTCGAAAATACCTACCGTCAGCCGCGCAACGTTGCTGTCAACTATCGCTTCAGCCCGACGACACGCATCACGAACGAGTTTGTGTTCGGCGTCAACCGCTTCATCTATGCCTTTCCGAATCCTGTATTTGCGGCGGCGATCGCCGTGCCTTTCAATCCGAATCTGGTGACGGCGCCGCTCAGTAGTTACCAGGGAAACAATCGTTATCTGACTACGTTGCAATATGTCGATAATCTCGCCTACGCCAGGGGCGCCCACTTGTTCAAAGGCGGTATCAACCTGCGCAACGGTCGTGAGATCGATCACCGGGGTTCAGTCGGGGTGTTGAATGCTTCTCCTCAAGTATCATTTTCCGCGACCACGAACCCTCTCAACACGACCCAGTACAACACCCCGACCACCGCCGCCAATGGCATTAACAGCAACGATCTTCCCACCTTGTACAGCACTGCCAACGACCTGCTTGGTCGCATAGGCACGGTGACCGCTGGTTATGTTTCGCAGGCCAATCTAGCGGCATTCAAGCCCGCCGGATCCACCAACAACCTCGATGCGCGCTGGGACGAGTACGATTTCTACATTCAGGACACGTGGCACATCCTGCCTAACCTCGTCATCGATTATGGTCTGCGTGACGATATGCGTCTTGCCCCCAAGTTGCAGGGCTTCCCTTCACTCGTGCCGAATCAGGACCTCACGTACGGTAAGCCGCTGACGTCTCCGCTGCAGTTTGTACCCGGCAAGTTCATGGATGACAGGCTGAACAACTTAGGTCCCGTGATTGGTTTTGCGTGGGACCCGTTCAAGAATGGCAAGACGTCGGTTCGTGGCAACTTCCGCATTGCGTATGACCGGATCAACTCGTTTTCGTTCTCTTCGTCGGTGTTCCAGGGCCTCCCCGGTCTCACCTACCAGGTGACCAACGCAACCGTCGGGGCTGATACGTTCTGCGCCGCTGGGGCGGTGGGCTGCACCAATGTCCAGGGCGTCCGGGCAAAAAGCTTTACTCCTCCTGTTCCCACGGCGACCCCCCTCGCACTCACCACGCCGCCTGCGTACAGCCTCAACTCGCTGGTGGTTTCAGACCCCCACATGCAGACCCCGACAGTGCAGGAGTGGGGTTTCAGCATTCAGCACCAACTCATGCAGAACACATCAGTCACTATCAGCTACATCGGCAATCATGCGACCCATCTATATGGCGGCTATGACTCTAACCAGGTTGAATACCGGTCGAACGGGTTCCTGAACTCATTCCTTGCCGCACAGGCGGGGGTCGATACGCCGCTGCTCACCCAACTCGTTTCCTCTGATACCCGCCACACCGCGGGCCAGACCGGCGTTGCCTTTCTGAAGGCAAACTACAACTCCGACCTGGTGAACAACAACGTTGCGGGGCTGGCTAATAAATTGGCGACTCGGCTCCAGAACGCCACGGCGACAAATCCCAATGGGGTTCCGCTGGTCGTCAGCTCTGGTCTGGCGCCTAATCTCTTCAAACCCTATAACCAGTACCTCGGTGGTCTCACGGTTCTTCAGAGCCGCGACTACTCCAACTACAACGGCCTACAGGTTCAGATGGAACGCCGCATGTTGAATGGCTTTCTCATCACGGCAAACTACACCTACTCGAAGTCGCTCGATGTTCGCTCCTTCGACCCCACCTTCACGATCCTGAATGCCACCGGCACCTCAAGTTCTCAGTCGGCCTCTGGCACGCCGTTCGACTATCACAACCCTGCGCTCAACTACGCGGCTTCAGACCTCGACAACACTCACGTGCTGAACGGGTACTTCGTTTATCAGGCCCCCTTCGGGCACGGCAAAAAGTTCGGTTCCCAGTGGAACCGTGCTCTCGATCTGGCCGCTGGCGGCTGGGAAGTTTCGGGCGACGGATATCTACAGTCCGGGCGTCCCTACACGTTCTTCTCGGGTTTCGATACCTACAGCGCTTCGGTTGAAACACCGGCTGCCTGCACCGGTTCCTGCAACGCCCACATGGGCAACATTCACGTGGAAAATATTGCTGGCGTGAATCAAACTTACTACTTCACAGCTGCGCAGCGTGCGCAGTTCTCCACGCCTGCTCCAGGCACCTTCTCCAACATCGGTCGCAACTATTTCCGCCAGGCGCATGTGTGGCAGGCCGATGCCACCTTGTCGAAGTCATTCCGGACCTGGCGCGAGCAAAATCTCCAGTTGCGGCTTGAAGCGCAGAATGTGTTCAACGTCATTACCTACGACACGTTCGGGTCGTCGGTTTACACGTCGTCGGCATTCACTCGCCTGAACCCCGCGACTGATGGTGTACTCAATAACTCGCCGCGACGCATGCAGCTTTCAGCGAAGTACAACTTCTAGTCCAGAGAATGACGGACTTGAGTTTGGGCTGCCTTGCTGTGAAGCGGGCAGCCCTTTATGTTCCGCAAAAAGTTTCCGTCACGCACTCTTCCGGGCGAGCCGGCTGTGTGTAGCGGTCAAACTCGGGACGATCTTCGTAGGGCCGCGAGACCACGTTCAGCAACTCCTCAAACGGCTGGAAGTTCTGGTGATTTACGGCTGCGTCGATTACCTCGGCGACCCTGTGGTTGCGGGGGATGAAGGCTGGGTTCGCCAAGCGCATAGCCGCCACTCTTTCAGACACTGAGGTTGGCTCTGATTCGGCGCGGTGGGTCCATTGGGAAGCCCAGTTGTCATAAGCGACGGGGTTGGCGAAGAGCACCCGGACTTGCTGGTGACCGCTCGGTGCGGCGGCTGCATCGCAAAGCCGGCGAAATGTAAGAGTGAAGTCGGCATTGTTAGCGCCCATGCGCTTGAGCAAATCTTCGATGAGGGCTGCATCGCCTTCGCGTTCTTCACAGAGGCCGAGCTTGCGACGGAGTTCGGCGAAGCGCGCCTGTTCGAACTGCGGCATGAAAGTATTCAGGGCTTCAATTGCGGACTCGAGCGCGGAGTCTTTGCTGCCGGTTTCTGTTTCGAGAATGGGGAGTAGAGCTTCCGCGAGGCGGGTAAGGTTCCACTGCATGGCATTGGGCTGATTGCTGTAGGCGTAGCGGCCCTGCTGGTCGATGGAGCTGAAGACCTTGTCGGGATCGTAGGCTTCCATGAACGCGCAGGGGCCGTAGTCGATGGTCTCGCCAGAGATGGAGGTATTGTCTGTGTTCATCACGCCGTGGATGAAGCCGAGCAGCATCCACTGGGCTACAAGCTTTGCCTGGCGGGCAATGACGCCGTCGAGGAAAGCGCGATAGGGCTGCGGCGATCCTGCAGCTTCTGGATAGTGGCGCGCGATGGCGTAATCGGCCAGCGTGCGGAGGGCTTCTGCATCACCGCGCGCGGCAAAGTATTGGAAGGTGCCTACACGGAGATGGCTTGCGGCAACGCGGGTGAAGATAGCTCCGGGCTGAATGGTTTCGCGGATGACTTGTTGGCCGGTGGTAACGGCGGCGAGGGCGCGAGTGGTTGGCACTCCCAGCGCAAACATGGCCTCGCTGACAATGTACTCGCGGAGGACGGGGCCTAGGGCGGCTCGCCCATCGCCGCGACGCGAGAAGGGAGTTGGGCCGGAGCCTTTGAGCTGGATGTCGTACCGTACCCCGTCGCGAGCGATGACTTCGCCGAGCAGGTTGGCGCGGCCGTCTCCCAGAGAGGGAACAAAGTGTCCGAACTGATGACCTGCGTAGGCGAGGGCGATGGGTTCGGAACCTTCGGCGATGCTATTGCCAGCGACGATGCGAACGCCTTCCGGAGACGCGAGTGCACTCGCATCGAGACCCAAATACTGAGCCAATTCGACATTGATCTTGATGAGTTGCGGAGAGGCTACCGGGATCGGATTGATCCGTGAATAGAAGCGCTCCGGCAGGCGGGCGTAGGTGTTTTCGAAGTTGAAACGGATGGGGTGGGGTTTGGAAGCCGCCGCGGGTGCGTTTGAAGAACTCATCTACAACAATGCTACGTGACCACTACGATATTTTGCACCCTGGCGGCTACAGAGGTGTATCTGAATAGCACGTGCTACCCTTGTTTTTTTGCTGTGGATAGCCGTTCGGCGCGCGCGTAGGCAGGGCCCAAACTCGGGAGAACAGAAGCGAATGTTGTTTAACTCGTTCGGCTACCTTCTGATCTTTCTTCCGTGTGTCGTGTTGATGACCGTCCTTGCACGCCGTCTGAGGGGTCCTCGGGCGGCGCAGCTGTGTGTTCTTACCGCCTCGCTTTTGTTTTATGCATGGTTCCGTCCGTCACACCTTCCTTATCTGCTTGGCTCCATGTTCTGCAACGCGTTGCTGGCCCGGAGGATTTCGGCCGCCGCGCAGCCAAAGCGGAAGCGCTGGTTGCAACTCGCATTGGTTCTGAACGTCGGGTTCCTCGCAACGTTCAAGTACACCAATTTTCTTCTGCGCAGCCTTCCGTTTTTCGTTCATCGCGGGTTGCTATTGCCGGACCTTGAATTTCCGCTGGGGATCAGCTTCTTTACAGTGGCGCAAATCATGTACGTGGTGGATTGCTACGAGAAGCTTGTGGCTCCCTTGACGCTGCTTGAACATGCCAGCTTCGTCTCTTTCTTCCCGTACGTGATTTCAGGGCCGATCGCGAAGGCGAAGCGCATGGTCCACCAGTTTGGCAGTTTTGGGACAGGCACTGAGAACGGGTCTGAGATGCTGGCGCGAGGCTGCTACCTGATTAGCATCGGCCTGTTCAAGAAGATCATTTTTGCGTTTGCATTCGGGTACATCGCCGACTTCGGCTTTGCGATCCCGGGAAAGTTGTCGGCGCTGGAAGCATGGGTGTTTACGATCGCCTACACTCTGCAGATTTATTTCGATTTCAGCGGCTACACCGACATGGCGGTTGGTTCAGCGATGCTCCTCGGCATTCAGATTCCACGCAATTTCGATGCGCCGCTGCGCTCGAAGTCCATTATTGAATTCTGGAAGCGATGGCATATCACGCTATCCAACTTCATTACTACGTACTTGTACACACCGATCCTGAAGTCGTTTCGCAATGCTACGCTGGCGACAGCGGCGGTCGCTACGCTCGTAGCGATGACGATTGCAGGACTGTGGCATGGACCGGCTTGGACGTTTGTGCTATTTGGAACTATGCACGGTGTTGCCTTGGTGGTGAACCAGTACTGGCGCAAAAAGAAGGTGCTGAAATTGCCGATGTTTTTGTCGTGGATGCTGACGTTCATGTTTGTAGCGTCGGCATTTGCTGTGTTCCGAGCGGTCAATATGCCAGCCGGCGTGCGGATGCTGAGCAGCCTCTTCAATCCTGTGCATGGGCTTTCTTATCAACATCTCAAGGACATGCACGAAGCCTTCAGCCTTAAAATTTTCGGGCTGCCTATTGTTGCCGGCGCTATTTGTGCTTTCTATGGGCCGTCATCAGACCAGATGGAGCGCTCGTTCGAGCCGGCTTTCGGGAAGGCCGTCTTCGTTTCGTTTCTCACCTTGATCTCGTGGCTTTTCATGAATTCAAACATTTCTCAGCAATTCGTATACTTCAAATTTTGACAATCATGACCTATCGCCGCTGGTTGTTGATGGTTCTCTGTTTCGTAGCGGCAGGGACCGCGGTGGTCTGCGCTGCGAACTACTTCGTGGACCCGTTCGGCGTGTTTCGCGATGCGCATGGGCGCTCGTTGAGCGTGTATGAGAATGAACGAACGGCGAAATATCTTCTGAACGAGAAGTACGTACCGCAAAATTTCGATGCGCTGCTGATCGGGTCGTCAATTTCCGCGAATTGGCGGACCAGTTTGATTGAGGGTGCGCATGTTTACAACGAATCCATCGATGGCGGAAACGCGGCTGAAGAACAACTTCTGGTGGAACAGGCTTTGCCTACGGGCCATTTCAAGTATGCGCTGGTTCTTATCAGTCCGTTCATCACCCGTGGCCACCAGTTCAATGAGGGCGGCATGGGCAAACCCACCAGGCGGGAGGCATTGGGATCGATCAACCTGCTGCGCGAGGAGATGAATGAGGTTCTGGTTGCAACCGGCCAAAAGCAACGCGAGTTTTACCCCGACGGAAGCAAGGATTTGCATACTCCTAAAACAGGCCCCGGAGCATTCCCAGTGGATGCGTTCACCATCGATCCGGAATCGTTGGCGGACTACAAGAAATTGATTGCGGAGTTGCGACAGCGCGACGTCAGGATCATCTTCGTGCTGCCTCCGACATTTGAAGGTACATACCAAAGCGTGCGCGGCACCATGACGCACTACGTGCAGCAAACCGGCTTGCTCGCGTCGGAGGATACCGTGATCGACTTTACCGGCCCGCGCTATGCCGTTTTTCGGGAGACGGCGGAAAACTTCGATGACGGCATCCATCTAAGCCACGATGCCGCACTACAGCTAAGTGCGGCGCTGGATATCGAGCTCCGTAAGGTTGCCGGGATGAAAGGCAAGTAATGTCCCGCACGCGAGTTGCACTCAAGCATGCTGATGTCACGAGATAAGATAGATTATCTCCGAAGGTTCTGTCTCATGATTTTGTTGTCGCGTGATCGGTTGTTGATTGTCGGCGCTTGTCTGTTGGGCATCGCTGGGAGTGTTCCCGCCCAGAAGCCATCCTCGCCACCCGAAGTTTTACGCACGCCGGGTGGCATGACCGAGGTTGGGCTGCTTGATGGGGCGGCGTACCGCATCGATATTCCAGCGGAGTGGAACCATTCGCTGGTGGTGTACTACCACGGCTACGAAGAGTTGCGTGGGGAGTACCACATTGCGGAGCGCTTGAACTCGCAGGCCTTTCCGCTATTTCAGCGGCATTACGCGATTGCGCAGAGCCGCTATTCGCAGGCTGGATGGGCGCTGCAGCAGGGGTATCCGGAGACGGAGCAGCTGCGAAAGTATTTTGTGAAGTCCTATGGACAACCGCGCGAGACCTATGTCGCGGGCGGGTCGATGGGCGGAGCCCTGGTGATGGTCACGCTGGAGCTGAATCCGAAGCCTTATCTTGGTGGACTGGATCTGTGCGGCGCGGTGGGGCCGACGTATGAGTCGTTCGAGCGGAGGTTTGCGTGGCGGGCCGCGTTTGATTTCTATTTCCCGGGCGTGATGCCAACGCTGGTGCCGACGCCCGCGACCTATGAAGATGGGCCTGCCGAGCGGGAGAAGATACTCACCGCTTTGAAGGCGAATCCCGAAGCAGCGGCCAATTTGCGGGCCCTGATGGACCTTCATGCGGATGGGGACGTGGCGCGGAATGTGGCGTACTTCACGTTTGTTATTGCGGACATGCAGCGACGGTCGGGGGGCAATCCCTTTGACAACCGGAACTACATTTATACGGGGACAAATCCGTCGAACTCGGCTACGGATTATGCGCTAAACGATGGCGTTCGGCGGTATGCGGCGGATACTCGGGCGAGGGATTACCTGATGCATCACTACTCTCCCAGCGGGCACCTGACGCGTCCTATGCTGGCGCTGCATACGGTGTACGACCCGTTGATCCCGGCGACAACGCTTTCGTTATACGAGCACCAGGTTCAGATGATGGGTGAGGGGCAGAACCTAGTGCAGAAGTATGTGCATCGCGACGGGCACTGCACGTTCAGCGCTGATGAGGTTGGGCGGGCGTTCGATGAACTCGTGCAGTGGACGCATGGCGGGTCGCGGCCGACGCCCGGGTTGCTGCACTAAGACTTCGCGGTTGACTGTTCGAGGCGTTCGCCTATGCCTCTTTCGAGCAAACGCAGTTGGTCGATTGCGGCATCGGAAACGACACGGAACACAACCGCGCGGACACGTTCGGGGAGGTATTGTGCTGTGGCCACGTCGCACACTACGGCGGCTGTGGCGGTCAGGCCTTCGGTCCAGCCCGCTTCACCGCGGATGCGCTCGGTCATAGCGTCGGGATTAAAGCCGGTAGCTACGAGCATGGTCTTCGCAATCTTTACGAACTCGGGCCAGCGCGAGGCGATACCGACGAGCGCATCCGGCGGTACGGGTAACCATTCGTGCATCTCCGCGGGAACGCTTGTGACCTGAAGGGTGATGAGCTCGATGTGTGCGGGCAGCGCCGCTCTGACGATGCCGACCTTGCTGGGTAGCGCGAGGGCGATGGCACCGGCGGCTTCAGCGCAGTCTGCAACGCTGCAACCGCGCACGGGGAGGTTGAGCACGGGCCGGAGTTCCGCGAGGACGATTTCGCGACGCTCGTCTTCGGGCTCTACGACGAGGAAGTGGTCGGGCGGACGGACTTCCATCCAGCGGCGGACGCGCTCTGTGACCACATCCATGGTGAAGCCCTGCGCGCGGGCGGCGGTAAGAAAGCCGGCGATCATGCGGTCGAGAGCCTGTCGGGCGTCGTCATGCGCCGCGGAGTGCGGCGCAAGAACGTAGACACCGGAGCCCTTTCGCCGCTCCACGATGCCTTCGTCGTGGAGCTGACTGTAGGCTCCGCTGACGGTGTTGGGGTGCAGACCGAAGCGGCGCGCCATCTCGCGTGTGCTGGGAAGGCGCTGACCGGCACGAAGATCGCCGCAGGCAATGCCCAGCGTGACCTGCGTGCAGATTTGCTCGCGGAGACTGACCTCGCCGGAATGGACGAACCAGAAGCGCATAAGGGGCAGTGGTGAGAGCGAAGAGCGAAGGTGCTCCGTTGTAGAATGACCTATGGTAACCGCGCAGCCGGGTGAACCGCGCCCTGGCGCTGAGAAGATTCTCGCGCCGCCCCCCAGCGACACAGGCATGGAGCTCGAAGCAGCCCTGCCTGTTGCGCCGTTGCGTGCTGCGGCAACGCCGGTATCGCTGGACCTCGACGAGCCCAGCGGGGAACTGGTTTCTCCGGCGACATCCGCGCTTCCGCCCGCTCCGCATCTTGACGCTCCGTTGGAAGACAAGTTTGAGTACATGCTGGCGACCGTCCACGCCAACCGGCCCAACGACGACCTGAACATCATCCGCTGGGCCTGGGTTTTCTGCATGCAGCACCATGAAGGGCAGCGGCGTGCGTCAGGCGAGCCCTACGTGATCCATCCGCTGGAGGTGGCGCAGATTCTCGCCGAGTGGAAGATGGACTCCACTGCCATCGCCGCGGGCTTGCTGCACGATGCGGTCGAAGATACAGATGTGACCACGCTGCAGGTGGCAGATCGCTTCGGGGAGCAAGTCGCGCACATCGTTGAGGGCGTTACCAAGCTCGACAAGATCAAGTTTGCCAATCGCGAAGAGCACCAGGCGGAGAACATTCGCAAGATGCTGCTGGCGATGGTGACAGACGTTCGCGTCGTGATTATCAAGCTGGCTGACCGACTGCATAATATGCGGACGCTCGAACATCTCAACCCTGAGAAGCAGCAGAAGATTGCGCGTGAGACCCTGGAAATATTTGCTCCGCTGGCGCATCGGCTGGGTATGGGTAAGGTGCGCGGTGAGCTTGAAGACCTGGCGTTTAAGTACACCGACCCGTTTTCCTACGGTCAGCTAACGGCTGAAGTTGATACTCTGCGCGAGAACGGCGAGGTCTTTCTGCACAGTATCGTCGGAAAAATCGAAACGATCCTCAAGGAAAATCATATTTCGGCGCGTGTGGAGTCGCGGATCAAGCGGCTGTACTCGATCCAGCAAAAGCTGAGTACGCACCAGATTCCGGTTGACCAGGTTTACGACCTGTTTGCGATCCGCATCATCTGCAAAACCGTGCAGGATTGTTACGCTCTGCTATATCCGCTTCGCAGCACGTGGCAGCCGGTTCCGGGGCGCAGCAAAGACTTCATCGTGATGCCGCGGCCGAATCAGTATCAGTCGCTGCATGAAACATTTATCGCTCCGGGTGGACATCAGTTCGAAGTGCAGATTCGCACCGAGGACATGCACAAGATCGCGGAAGAAGGCATCGCCGCGCACTGGAAGTACAAGGCCTCCGACAACGTTTCCGCCAAGGACGAGCAGCGTCTGGCGTGGGTCCGCCAGCTGATGGAGTGGCAGCGTGAGATGTCCGATCCCAACGAGTTCATGTCGACGCTGCGGATCGATCTGTACCCCGAAGAGGTTTACACGTTCACTCCCAAGGGCAAGGTTGTGGTGTTGCCGAAGGACGCCAGCCCCATCGATTTCGCGTATGCGATTCATACCGATGTAGGCCACGCGACGACGGGCGCAAAGGTGAACAACCGCATCGTTCCGCTGCGTCACAAGCTGCGCAACGGCGATGTCGTCGAGATCATGACGCAGACCGGTCATTCGCCTTCGCGGGACTGGCTGACCTTTGCAAAGAGTTCGCGTGCTCGCAATAAGATCAAGCATTGGCTGAATGAAAATCAGCGTGTTCGCGCGATCGAGATCGGCAAGAAGCTGCTCGAAAGGGAAGCGCGCAAGTACAAGATGTCGCTGTCCAAATTTGCGACTGCGGACTTCGATCGTATCGCGGGGGACTATGGGCTCGGCAACGAGCAGGACTTGTTGGCAGGGATAGGCTTCGGCAAATTTTCGACGCGACAGGTGTTGAACAAGCTGGAGCCGGGCAGCACGATGGCTGCTGAGAATCCTGGCGCCGAGCCCGGTAAAGTTTCGAACACGATCTCGCAGATGTCGGATGCCGTAAAGCGCGTGTTCTTCGGCAAGGGATCGGACTCGCTGCAGGTCGAGGGCCAGGACGACCTGCTGGTCTATCGCGCGCGATGTTGCAATCCGATCCGCGGCGAAGAGATCATCGGCTACGTGACGCGCGGTAAAGGTGTCGCCGTCCATGCGCGGAGTTGTAGCAACGTTCAAAATTTGCTCTACGAGGCGGATCGGCGGATTGAGGTTGAGTGGGCGGCGCTGCCGTCGGACAAAACCACCTCTCCGAAGCAACAGACATATCCGGTAAAGTTGACGCTGAACTGCGATGACCGCACGGGTCTGTTGAAGGAATTCACGGCGATCATCTCGGATGATGGGACCAACATCAAGTCTGTCGATACGAGGCCGACGAATGACGGAACGGTGTTCGTGGATTTCGTAATTGAGACCGTCGACGTGAAGCATCTGACGAAGCTGACGCAGAACCTGCGCAAAGTTCCGGGTGTTCGGGACGTGCAGCGCATACAAAAAATCTAAAGCTTGCCGGTGCCGAACAGCGTGCCCGCACCTAGCAGCCACTGCGGGTCGAAGCGGCGTTTGACCTCGCGCATGGCTTCGATGTGCTCCCCGGAGAACTGTAGTGGAAGAAGGGAGGCCTTGCGTTTGCCAAGGCCGTGCTCGGCCGAAACTGTGCCGCCGAGTGATACGGCTTGGACGGCGAACTCTTTCAGCAGCGCTCTTGCCTTTTCGGCTTCCGCTTCACTCGCAGGAAGCATGTTGACGTGGAGGTGGGCGTCTCCGATGTGGCCGAAAAGCACGTAGCTATTGGGGAGTTCGGCTTCGAGACGCTGGCGGTAGAAGGTGAGCATCTCGCGTTCGCGGTGGATAGGGACGGCGTAGTCGGTACCCATGTTCATGAAGCCGCGGCGCCGCATCAGGTCGATGACGAGCTCCGGCATACTGTGGCGAAACTGACGGAAACGTTCGCGGTCCCTCGCTTCGAGGGCGAACCACGAGGCGTCCATCAGGGCGCGGCTTTCTTCCAGGCGAGTTTCCCAGGCTTCGACGTCATCGCCTTCTGCCTCGATGAGCAGTGCGGCGCTGGCGGCAGTTGGGATTTCCGGATATCGGCTCCGCAGGAGTTGTAGAGAGCGGCCGTCCGCGTACTCCAACATCCGAAGCTCGCGGACGCTGCGCCAGCGTGCAACAGCGTCGAGCGCTTCGTCGTCACTGGAGAAAAAGATGACGCCCGCGAAGAGTTCGGTGGGAATGGGGAGTAGGCCGACTTCGGCTTCGACGATGATGCCGAGTGTGCCTTCGGAGCCGCAGAAGAGGTCGACCCAATCCATGCCGGGCCACAGGCGATAACCCGCGGTGTTCTTGCGAACATCAGGTGCGGGGATGCTGGGCACGTCGAAGTCGATGGCTTCGCCCCGTCGATACCATCGTATTGTGCCGTCGAGCAGTGCAACGCGCAGCGCGCGGAGGTGGCGGCGGGTGGCACCGAACTTGAAGCTGCGCGAGCCGCTGGCGTTGGTCGCGATGGTGCCACCAATCGAAGCCGTGATTTCGGTGGGATCCGGTGCGTAGAACTGTTTAGTTTTTGCGGCCTGGTCGCGCAGTTCGAGCAGTGTGACGCCGGGGCCTACGCTGGCGAACCCATGTTTGATTTCGAGCTTGCGAAAGCACTCCAGCGACAAGACCCATCCGCCCTGCGGGACGCGTGAGCCGGTAAGGCCAGAGCCCGCGCCTGCGATGGTGATAGGCGTGCCGGTGCGCACAGCTTCGGCCAGGGTGTCGAGCACTTCCGCTTCGGTCAGTGGCACGATCAGGCGCTCGGCCCAGCCGGTGAAACCCGAGGCGTCGGTTAGATAGGAAGCGTCTACCATGCAGTGATGCTATCGCAGCGACGAGGCATTACGTTTACTGGGTAATACCGAGTTGTGTGAGCATGAAAGCGTAGTTGCGATCGCGCTCGCGGATGGCGTCGTAGCGTCCGCTGGAGCCGCCATGACCTCCGTGCATGTTGATGAAGAAGACAAGCGGATTGCTGTCGGTCTTCAACGCACGAAGTTTGGCGGTGTACTTCGAGGGCTCCCAGTACATGACCTGCGAGTCGTCGAACGATGTCTGCACGAGGATTGCGGGATACGCTTTCGCCGTCACGTTGTCGTATGGCGAGTAGGTGAGCATGTAATCGAATGCAGCCTTCTCATTGGGGTTTCCCCATTCTTCATACTCGGGAACAGTGAGCGGTAGCGTGGCGTCGAGCATCGTGTTCATGACGTCGACGAAGGGGACCTCGCAAAGGACGACTTTGAAGAGGTCAGGGCGCATGTTGGTGACTGCGCCCATCAAAAGGCCGCCGGCGCTGGCGCCTTCGATGCCTACTTCACCCCGCTTGCCGTAGCCTTTCGCGAGCAGGTCTTCAGTGGTGTCGATGAAGTCCGTGAACGTGTTGCGCTTGGTCATCATCTTGCCGGCGTCGTGCCAGGGTTCGCCCATCTCGCCGCCTCCGCGGATGTGGGTGACGGCGGCGACGACTCCTCGATCCATCAGCGGAAGCTTGAGGGCGCTAAAGGTGTCCTCGGTGGTTGCGCCATACGATCCGTACGCGTAGACGTAGAGAGGGTTTTCGCCGGCTTTGAATTCGTCGTTGCGATACGTCACCGTTACGGGAACCTTGACACCGTCTTTCGCCGGCATCATGAAACGCTCGACGGTATAGAGGGCCTTGTCGTAGTTGGGGACGACCTGTTGCTTGAGCAGGAGCGACGTGCCTTTGTCGACGTCGTAATCAAAGGTCGACGGCGCTGTAATCGGCGATTGGTAGGTGTAACGGAATAGGTGTGTGTCAAACTCCGCATTCATACTTGCCGCAGCTAAATACGCCGGTTCCGAGTATGTGATCGGCATCCGCTTTTTGCCCTTCAAATCGACGATGCGGAGTTGGGGAAGACCGTCAACTCTTTCCGAGACTACATAGAAATCCTTGAACACGTCGATGCCTTCGAGCGGCACATCCTTGCGCGCGGCGATCAACTCCTTCCAGTGCGCCTTGCCGGGCGTAGCGATCGGCGCCGTGACGATGCGGAAGTTATGCGACGTATCGTTGATATGCAGGTAAAGTATGCCGTTGCCTTCGTCGAGGTTGTACTCCACGCCTTCTTTGCGCGGCTCGATCATCGTCCACGTTCCTTCCGGCTGGTCTGCGGGAAGGAGGCGATACTCGCTTGTGACGTGGCTGTGGTCGCCGAGCAACAAATACTTTCCGTCGCGCGTCTTCCGGATTCCAACGTTATAGCGCTCGTCTTTCTCGTCGAAAGCGAGTGGGTCCTGTGATGTGTCGGTACCGAGCACATGCCGATGGATTAGATCGGACCGTTTGGTCACGGGATCTTCGGTGCCATAGAAGAGCGTCTTATTGTCGTTAGCCCAGACAACCGAAGTAACGCGCTCTGCGATGTCGGAGAAAACTTTTCCCGTCCGCAGGTCTTTGATGTGCAACTTGTATTGGCGGAAACCGACCGTGTCGACGGTGTACGCGACGAGGTTCGAATCGTCGCTGACCACCGTTGCTCCGAGCGAGAAAAACTTCTCGCCTTTGGCCATCTCGTTGCCGTCGAACATCACTTCTTCGGGCGCATCGAGCGAGCCCTTTTTGCGGCACACCACCGGATACTGTTTTCCCTCAACGGTCCGCGAGTAGTACCAGTAGCCGTTGCGGCGGTAGGGAACGGTGTTATCGGTTTGCTGGATGTGGCTGAGGGTTTCGGTGTAGAGTTTGTCGGCGAATGGCTTCTCCCCAGCGGTAGCGGCGACAGCGTAGCCGTTCTCGGCTTCGAGGTAGGTGTGGACCTCGGGATTACTGCGTTCCTTGAGCCAGGCGTAGTCGTCGACGAGGACACCGCCGTTGAGCGGGTGCTCGGTGTGGATCTTTTTCGCGATAGGAGGCGTTGCCGTCTGGGCAGCAAGGATGATGGGCAAGCTCAGGCAAGCAAGGGAAGCCGCAAAAATTATTCGCATGTGCGGGATTCTACCTCAAGCACCGTCCTACAAAATGCCGGTGGCTTTCGCTACCGTGGTTAGTATTTCTAAAGCGCGGTCGATCTGCGGAAGCGTGTGTTCGCTGGTCATAATGCAGCGGATGCGCGCCTTACCCTCGGGGACAGTAGGGAACGCTATACCCGTAGCCATGACGCCGGCATCGAAGAGGGCGCGGCTGAAGTCCATGGTCTGGCGGCTGTCGCCGATGATGATGGGGGTGATCGGTGTTTCGCTGGCTGGCGTGTTCTGGCCGCCGATGTTGAAGCCTGCGGACTTGAGCTGCGTCTGGAAGTAACGGGTGTTCGACCAGAGGCGTTCGATACGATCAGGCTCGGATTCGAGGATGTCGAACGCGGCAATGCAGGTGGCGGCGACGGACGGCGGATGCGATGTGCTGAAGAGGAAGGGCCGGGCGCGGTGGTAGAGGTAGTCGATGAGACCGCGCGAGCCGCAGACGTAACCGCCTAATGCTCCGATGGCCTTGGAGAGGGTGCCGACCTGGACGTCCACCTTGTCCGTGCAGTGGAAGTGGTCAACCGAGCCGCGGCCGTTGCGGCCGAGGACGCCGGAGGCGTGGGCGTCGTCGACCATCATGATGGCGCCGTACTTCTCGCACAATGCGGCTAGCTGGTCTACAGGGCCAATGTCGCCGTCCATGGAGAAGACGCCGTCGGTGATGACGAGCTTGCGTCCGGGCTCGTTCTGGACTTCCTTCAGCAGCTCTTCGCAGTGGGCAACGTCTTTGTGGCGGAACACTTTGACCTTGGCGCGGGAGAGTCGCGCGCCGTCGATGATGCTGGCGTGATTGAGCTCGTCGGAGAGGATGAAGTCCTCTTTGCCCAGAATGCTGGAGACGGTTCCGGCGTTGGCGGCAAAGCCGGACTGGAAGACCACACAGGCTTCGACGCCTTTGAACGCGGCGATCTTCTCCTCGAGGTCCATGTGGATGCGCATGGTTCCGGCGATGGTGCGGACGGCTCCCGAGCCTACCCCGAACTTCTCCGTGGCGGCGATCGCGGCTTCGCGGAGCTTGGGGTGGTTGCAGAGACCGAGGTAGTTGTTGGAGGCGAGGTTGATGACTTGCTTGCCGTCGTAGTGGCAGACGGGGGCTTGCTCGTCGTCGAGGACGCGGAGGCGGAAGTAGGTGCCGCGTTGGCGGAGGTCGTCTAGCTGGGCGGTGAGATGGGCGAGTTGGGG
>CAZZYB010000017.1:0-21110 GCA_964658125.1 uncultured Acetobacteraceae bacterium
GGGCGCGCGGCGGCTCGGGGTGCGGGCGGTGGGTGGTAGTCGAGGGGTTCTGCGCGAGAGGTTTCGTCGAACATGGGGGCTCCGGTGGTGGTCTCTCCTTTTGTACGCTATGCGGTTCGGTCAGCGGCGGAGCTTTTGGGTTTTGGCTAGGAGTTGTGAGTTACGAGTTTTTTAGTCCATCAGTTTGCGAGTCAGGTAGATGTAGGTTTCGGCCCAGGTGCGGGCTTGTTGTTTGAGGTCGGCGCCGGCTGCGTGGCCTCCTTCGATGATCTCGTCGTAGAGGAAGGGTTGGTGGAATTCTTCCATTTTGGCGGCGAACTTGCGGGCGTGCTGGGGGCCTACGCGGTCATCTTTGGTGGTGGTGAAGATGAGGGGCTCGGGGTATTTTGCGGTGGGCTTTAGCTGCTCGTAGGGGGAGATGCTGGCGAGGAAGGCGCGTTCGGCGGGGACCGAGACGGAGCCGTATTCGCCCACCCAGCTGGCGCCGGCAGCTATGTGCTCGTAGCCGAGCATGTCGAGGAGTGGGACCTGGATGACGATGGCGTTCCAGAGCTCGGGGTGCTGTGTCATTTCGACGCCCATGAGGAGGCCTCCGTTGGAGCCGCCCATGATGCCGAGGTGCTGCGGCGAGGTGATTTTGCGGGTGATGAGATCCTGGCCTACGGCGGCGAAGTCGTCGTAGATGCGCTGGCGGTTGAGCTTGAGGCCGGCTTCGTGCCAGGCGGGGCCGAACTCGCCGCCGCCGCGGATGTTGGCAAGGACGAAGACGCCGCCGTGCTCGAGCCATAGCTTGCCGATGGTGGCGGAGTAGTGGGGGGTTTCGGCTACTTCGAAACCGCCGTAGGCGTTGAGGAGCGTGGCGTGGGTGCCGTCGTACTTCATGTCTTTGGGGTGGACGACGAAGTAGGGGACCTTGGTGCCGTCTTTGGAGGTGGCTTCCAGCTGCTCGACTACGTCGTTGGAGGCGTCGAACTGGGCGGGCTGGGTCTTTGCGAGGGTGAGGGCGGCGGTGGAGGCGTCGCCGAGGTAGAGGGACGAGGGTGTGAGGAAGCCTGCGATGTTGAGGAAGAAGGCGTCGTCGGTGTTGTTGGCGGAGACTACGTTGACGGCTATGTTTTCGGGGACGGGGAGGCGCTTTTTGGTCCAGCCCGTCGAGATGGGGGTGTAGGAATAAGCCCGGCCCTGCACGTGGTTCAGTGTGGTGAGCAGGAGATGGTTCTTGGTGGTGCTGACTCCGTCGAGGAACTCCTGCGTGGTCGGTTCGAAGACGATGGAGGGCTTGAGGTGCGCGGGATCGGCGAGGACCTGCTTGAGGTCCATGGCGAGGAGCGAGCCTTGTTTGAAGCTGTGGGTCTGGCCGGCGGGTGTCCAGTCTTCGTTGATGGTGAGCAGGAAGCGGCCGTCGAGGAGGCCGCTGGGGTTCGACTTGGCGGGGATGGCCAAAGGCTTTAGGCCTTGCGGGGTTTCGATGTGGCTTTCGCCCTCGAAGAACGTGATTTGGCGGTTGATGAGGGTGGCGGTGTGGCCCTGCGCGTCGTGGAGCGTGAAGGCCCCGGAGTTGATGTCGGACTCTTTGCCGCGGAAGATTTCTTTGGCCTGGTCGAGCGGGGTGCCGCGCTTCCACTCCTTGATGACGAAGGCGTAGCCGGACTTGGTCATGGTGCCGGGGCCCCAGTCGCGGGCTACGAGGAGGGTGTCTTTATCTTTCCAGCTGACGTTCTGCTTGCTGCGCGGGAGGATGAAGCCGTTGGGGACGAATTTGCCGGTTTTGAGGTCGAACTCGCGCATGATGTCGGCGTCTTCGCCGCCGGCGGAGAGGTTGACCATGCAGAACTGGTCGCCGGGGTAGAGGCAGCTGACGCCGTGGTTGACCCAGCGGGCGTTGTCCTGCTTGCCGAGGGCGTCGAAGTCGATGACGGTTTGCCAGTGCGGGGTGGCGGTGAGGTAGTCGGCGCGCGTGGTCTTGCGGTAGAGGCCGCGGACGTGTTGCGCGTCCTGCCAGAAATTGTAGATGTCGTCGCCGCGGAGGACGGGCATGGGGAGACGCGTGGGGTCTTCGGCTACTTTGAGGGCGTCGGCCTGGTAGGCGGCGAAGCGGGGGTCAGCTTCGAGGATTTTGGCGGTGCGAGCGTTTTCGGCTTTGACCCAGGTGATGGAGCGGTCGCCGGAGACGTCTTCGAGCCAGGTGTACTTGTCTTCCTGGGCTCGGGCGTGGAGGGTGAGGGCGGTGAGGAGAAGTGCGGCGACGGTGGTGGGAAGGCGGCTCATGGGGGACTCTCCGGGTGCGATTGCTGGTGTGGATACTTTATCGCGAAGGCTTGGGGTGATCGGTTGAGGAGAGTCAGGCCTGATCGAGAAAATGTTGGAACAGGGTTTCGGTGCCGTTGAAAGAGGTGTTGCGCAGAAGATCGATGGCTTGGCGAATATCCAGGAGACTTCGTTTGTGGGCGACTAAAAGCACGCCTAGCGTGCCGATGATTTCGAGACCCAGGCGCCTGGCTTCTATCCGCGCTGGAAGGTCATCGATCAGAAGCAAGGTTGGTCCGCTCAGGTTCTGCACGAGCGATATCGCTTCGCGTTCTCCCTCGTCCAAAGTCCGGTCTATGTGGAAATTGATCTTTCCCGGAGTTCGAACTTCCACCCATTGCGGTGGATTGTTGATCCATGCTCTGACTGGAGCGGGCGCATGGGAGGCAAGTAACTCGTCCTGGACGGCTGGCGGAATAACGACCTGGCCATAAAGAGTTCCAAGAATGTTGATGTGTTGGATAAGGATCAGGTAGTTGAGCGGGCTGGTATCCGCAACGACGATCATGCGGCTGACGATACTTCGCGCGCCTCGAGCCGGCGGATGGTTTCGATGTCCTGCTGGAATTCTTCGATACCGTAGTTTAGCGGGACGTTGTGTTCCTTCATGAGATCGTGAACCTGCATGCGGGTCTGGTAGCCGAGGGTTCGCTTGATTTGTCCTTCGGAAAGGCGCCGGGTGCGATAGCCCTCGATCATGACGGCTTCAAGGACGACGCGGGCCGGGTCCTTGCCTGCGGCGGTGAGCTCGGCGGCGTAGGTATCCGGTATTTCGAGGGTCACCTGCATGAGGGAAGGATACACCTTGGGCTTGGATGGATGGGAGCTGCGAATGGCTTTCGACTTGTCGTCGAATTGCATTCGAGCGTCCCTAAAAGGCAAAGATGGACTCCTGCAAGGCCTGCTGCCGTACCTGATCTTTCAGCCACGCAGAAGATGAGAGTCGACCTGAGCGCCGAGGAGTTGGGTAAGCCGAATCTGTATGCCGCTGACGGTAAGCAGTGTGACGCGCTTGCCGGGGGCGAAGTCGGCGAGAAGGTCGATATCGGAGTGCGGGGTGGCTTCGCCGCGCGCGGCCGAGCCGAACAGGCGCAGATGGGCGAGGCCGGCTGCCTGGAGTTCGGGAGCGTGCGAACGAAGGATCGCGAGGATGCGGTTTCTGTCCACTTCGAGAGAAGTTTAGCGCATGTTGTGGAGGTTTGAGAGTTTCTTCGAGGAGTAAACCTACTGCATCGAGTCGGGATAAACGGTCATTCGCCCCAGGCTTCGCGCTCACGAAGGAGGACGCCGGAAGCTCCGCCCTCTTCCGGGAACCAGCCTTCCATGCTGCCTTCAAGGCTCCAGAGTAGATCCCACCATTCGTCCTGGGTGAGTGGTCCTTCGGTGGACTCGGAGTTGATGGCCGGGGCCGGATTGGATGCCATGGGTCGATCCTGTCGGTGCTGGGAAGAGTTTACGCCGGGGGAGTTTGACTGGGACAGTCTTGATTGTAAGGGCGGCAGCGTCGGCATTGTGCGACCCCACCCGTGCGCAAAAAGCCGCGCACGAATGGGGCACCCCGAACGATTTTGAGGCGTCAATGTTCCACGAAGAATATGAGCCGGCCACCCGCCACCCCACCCGCTCATGACGATGAACAGGTCATGAACGGGGCACCCCTTCTGTGATGGTGGGCGCGCCGGCTGCTGTGTCGCGAGGTTGCGTTGAGCGCGATCTAAAAGATTTGGAAGCTTACATCGATGTAGAGGTCGACTTTGACGGGCTTGCCTTCCCGGGTGGCGGGTTCAAATTTGTATTGCTGCAGGGCTTCTACGGCTTTCTCGTCGAGGCCCATCCCGATACCCTGTACAACCTTGATGTGTGAGGGTTTACCTTCTTCGTCAATCCAGCAATAGAGCTTGACGATGCCGGAGAGCTTTTTCTTGCGTGCCTCTTCGGTGTATTTAGGCTCAACCGAATAGAGGAGCCTTGGACTTTTGACGGCTCCGCCGACTTTGACAGGACGGTCCAGGTCAGGTTGAGCGGCGGGCGCCTGGGTCTCTGTTGGGGATGGCGTTGTTTGTTGCGCGCGCAATTGCAGGGTGAATGGGACGGTTAGGAGCGCGGTTAGAACGATTGCCAGTTTGCTTGAGCAATTTCGCATGGCCCACTCTATCGCGGAAGGGTGGTGAGGCGGTGGTTACGAAAACCCCTTCGTCCGGCACATGGCGATGAGACCGTCAGCAACGGACCATCGCTTATTGGTGGACTTGATCCGGCCACCCGCCGCAGGAATGGTGACGGAGGGGCTTTCAGGTGCGGATGATGGGGGTTCCTAAGGGGATTACGGTGCGGTTGGCGGTAGCGTTGAGGACTTCTATGAAGGCTACGAGGAGGGCGTCGATGCCGGTGAGGAGGCCGAAGTAGCCGCCTAGTTTTCCGGTGCCGTAGCCGAAGTCTCCGGCGGCAAGGAGGAGAAATGTTATCCAGAGCAGGAGGAAGATGCTCCAGACGGCTTTGCTGGTGCGGAAGGTGACGATCCAGAGGAGGAAGGTGAAGATGCCCCACATCAGCAGGACTGTCGCTACGGCTGTGGCAGGTGGGGGTGCAAGTATGTGGGCGCCGACGCTCCATTGCAGGAGAGCGAACCACCACCAGAAGAGGCCGTAGGAGGTGAAGGCGACCATGCCGAAGGTGTTGCCGTTTTTGAATTCGAGGACGCCGGCGATGAGTTGGGCTACGCCTCCGTAGGCGAAGGTGAGAGGGACTACTACCGGGACGGCTTCGTGCGGGAGCAGGCCGGCGTTGATCGCGGAGAGGACGCAGGTGGTGAGGCCGAAGCCGGCCAGGCCCAGGGGGCCGGGGTTCGCTGGCTTGGTGAGGGTGAGGTCGGGCATGGAGGGTGTGTCTCCGGGGAGGGATTGTTGGGCGTCCCATCGTACATGGCGCGGTCCCACGGCGTCCGGGAAGCAGGTCTCTCCACTTCGGTCGAGATGACAGAGTTGTTCAGGGTTAGAAGATTTGGAAGTCTACGTTGACGTAGAGGTCTACCTTTACGGGTTTGCCGTTCTGGGTGGCGGGTTTGAATTTATATTGGCGGACGGCTTCTATGGCCTTTTCGTCGAGGCCCATTCCTACGCCGCGGGCTATGCGGATGTGGGAGGGGTTGCCGTGCTCGTCGACCCAGAGGTAGACCTGGACGTTGCCGGAGAACTTGGCTTTGCGGGCTTCTTCGGAGAACTCGGGCTCGACGGAGTAGAGGACTGAAGGTGGGCGGATGGAGCCCCCGATGTGCAGGGGGCCTCCGCCGGTGTTGCCGCCGGAGCCGGGGCCGAGGCCGGCGCCTTCTCCTGAGCCGATGCCTGAGCCGTTGCCGTTGCCGAGCGAGAAGCCCTTGAGGTTGGAGTTGGGGACACCGAGGTCAGGCAATTTGTTGTCGGCCATTTTCAGGTCTTTCTGGATGATGAGGGTGGGCTCGATGGCTAGTTTGGGCTCGATGAGTGGCGGGGCTTTTGGCGGGAGGAGCTGCTCCTGCGCGAACTTGGGGAGGCGACCGGCGGTGACGGGGGCTGGGCCTTTTTGGCCGCCTCCTCCGGCTAGCTTTTCGGAGCGGGGTGCGATGGGGTGTGGGGGTGGGACTTCTACGCTGGTTAGGTGGGTGACGGCGGGTTTGAGGAGCTGGGTGTGGGTTGCCGCTAGGGTGAAGAGGAGTGCAAAGGCGGCGGCGTGAGCGGCTATCGCTGTCCAGAGTGAGGCGGGGCTGCGGCGGGTGGCGATGCGGTCGGAGGTGGTGAAGAGGCGGGTAGGTTGCGGGGCGGCGTTGGCGAGGTGTGCCAGGAGGCGCTGTTCGAGGTGCGCTGGCGGCGGGGTCATCGCGCGGGTGCGGAGAGTTTGGTCGAGAAGTTGGTCGAAGGTTTCCATGGTGGGCATTTTGTTTATCTCCCTGCGACCGCGGTCTCCCCGGGCCGCGATGTTGTGAGTGCTTCGAAGTTTCGGCGGAGCTCGGCGCGGGCGCGCATGAGGCGCGTGCGGACGGTGCCCTCCGGTATGTCCATGGCGAGACCGATCTCGCGGGAGGTGAGTTCGTCGATCGCCGAGAGGAGGAGCGGTTGGCGGAGATCGGGTGGGAGGCGGTCGATGAGGTGGTGGAGGAGGGCTTGGTCGTCGTTTGCTTCTGCGGTTTGTGAGGGGGTGGGCCGGGTGTCGCGGAGTAGCAGCTCGGCTGTTTCGTCGGGCTGGGTGGTGCGGGCTTGCAGGCGGTCGAAGGCGGTGCGCCAGACGGTGCGGGCGAGGAAGGCTCGTTCGTCGTGCATGTGCTGCCAGCCGTCGCCGCGGTAGAGCTTGAGGAGCGCGTCCTGAACGGCGTCCTCGGCGTCCTGGGGGTGGCGGAGGAGCGAATGGGCGACTCTATACATGAGTCGGGCGTGCTGGTGGACGATGCGGCTGAAGGCTTCGTCGCGAAGGTGGTGCGTTGGGTTTGGTGGGTTTTCCAATTGCCCCTCGGTTAGTCAGACCGGGGGAGTGGGGAAAGTGTTCATGGGAGTCGAATTATTTCCGGGCTGAGGAGAGCGGTCGCGCGTTGCGCGATACCCCACCTTTCGCGAAGGCGCGAAGGATGGGCCACCCGGATTTGTGCGGGTACGCGCGAGAAGCAGGTCTCTCCACTTCGGTCGAGATGACAGAGTTTGGGCGGGCGTGGAGGAGAGCGGTCGCGCGTTGCGCGATGCCCACCCTAACGACGATGAAGCCGTCGTGAGGATGGGGCACCCGGCTGCGGGCGGAAAGCGCGCTACTGACCTTTTTCGCTGGAGCGGATGAAGGCGGCTACGGTGTCGTGGAGGCCGTGGAGGGCTTGTTCGTTTACGTAGACCATGTGGCCGGTTTCGAAGAATTTGTAGCTGATGTTCTTTTGGAGGGAGTCGGGCATGGGGAGGTGTTTCATTTCGTACTCGGCTCCGAAGTAGAGGGTGCCTAAGTCGAAGTAGCCGCCCATGAGGAGGACTTTCATTTTGGGGTTGTGCTTCATGGTGCGGGCGAGGTCGGACATGACGTTGACGCTGGTTCCGGAGAAGCCGGCGCCGGGGACGCGGTGGTGCATGTCCCAGTTGAAACCAGGCTCGCGGGCGCTGGGTTTGTAGGTGTATTGGGTGCCGTAGTGGAGGTCGTTGCGGACGTAGTCGTTGATGCCGGCGGAGAAGGCGGCGTCGATGGAGTCGGTGAAGGGGTCGTAGTCGGCGTCGCGGGCGAGGGGGTCGAAGTCAGGGCCTTCGTAGCGGGAGTCGAGGCGGCCGGTGGTGATGCCGGCGTTCTCCTGGAGGTATTTGGAGAACTCGCCGCCCGTGAGGCGGAGGTTGGCGCGGAGCCAGCGGTCGCCGGGGATGCCGGTGTAGCCGGCTAGCTTGTCGGCCATGGCTTTCTTCTTTGCGGGGTCGAGGTCGGAGCCTTGCAGCAGGGCGGCGGCGTAATCGCCGAGGGAGAAGGCTTCCACTTCGCGGAGGAAGGGTTCGAGGGCGGCGGGTTGGGGTGTCACGCGGTGGTGGTAGAAGGCTGTCGCGGCGAAGCTGGGGAGGGCGAGGTAGAAGCCCTGCTCGGTGCCGGGGTTGGCGTCGGCGCCGTCGGCGGAGTTGTCGAAGCTGAGGATTTGAGAGAGCTGGATCATGCCGTTGAGGTCAACTTGCTCCGAGAGCATGTTGGAGAGCACGGCGCTGCGGGGGGTGCCGTAGCTTTCGCCCATGATGTATTTGGGCGAGGTCCAGCGGTTGTATTTGGAGAGGAAGCGGCGGATGAAGCGGTCGAAGGCGTGGGCGTCCTGGTCTACGCCGTAGAAGGCGTGCATGGCGTCTTTGCCGAGGACGCGGGAGAAGCCGGTGCCGGGGGCGTCGATGAAGACGAGGTCGGAGGCGTCGAGGAGGCTGTACTGGTTGGGGACGATGCGGTAGGGGCCGCCGGGGTCGTGCTGGCCGTCGGTGGTGACGATGCGCTTGGGGCCGAAGCTGCCCATGTGGAGGTACATGGTCGCCGAGCCGGGGCCGCCGTTGTAGAGGAAGGTGATGGGGCGCGTGCCGAGGGTTGCGCCTTTGGCGAAGTACGCGGTGTAGAAGATGCGGGCGGTGGGGGGCTGGTCTTCGGGCTTGGCGGGGAGGTCGATGCCGGCGTCGGGGAGTTGTTTGCCGTCGAGGCCGAGGGTGGCGTCCTGGGTGTCGGATGAGCCCACGGTGAGGGTGCCGGCGACGGCGGTGTAGGCGATGGGTTTGCCGCCGATGGTGACGCTGCCCTCGGTGGTGGAGTCGGAGGCGGGGGGTGCGGTCTTCTTTTCGGGTTCGGTGGAGACGGTGGTCGTGGTGGTGGTCTTTTGCGCGGGCGGCTGGGCCAGGGTGGAGAGGCTGGCGAGGGCGAATGCCGCGGCGGAAAGGGTGAGCTTGGAGAGACCGGTCACGAATGACTCCTGAAATTTGAGGATGGAATTACTTTACGCGAGAGGGCTGGGGCTTCGGCGATTTAGTGACGAAGGTTCCCGTTTCGGGAAGTTCTGGGAGTTGTTTGTGAATGGTTCGGTGGGAAGGTGATGCCTTGGCGTGCAGGATTCGATGTAGCAGTGCAGAGTGAAGGAGCTATAGCGAAGGGTGGGGCGGTGGGTAGTGGAGTGAGGGTTTACTTAAGAGTTTCGAGCTTTGAGTTTGGAGTTTTGAGTTGTGGGGGAGTGATGGGGTTGGAGGTTTGAGGGTTAGCGCGAGGGTTCGGGGGCGGGCGGCTGAGTTGTTGTGCTTACTTGGATTTGTGGCGTGGTTTCTGGTCCTGGGGGTGGAGGCGCAGGTTGGGTTTCCGGATGCGGCGGCGCAGAAGGCCCGGGCGAAGGCGTTTGTGGCACAGCGGCAGCGGGTTGCGGCTGTGGTTTCGGGCGCGCGGGCCTCGGCTGCATTGCCGCGGGTGGGTTCGCTAGGCGCGGCTTGGATTCCGCTGGGGCCGTTGGCCGTGACTTCGGCGAGCTATGGGAAGGTTTCGGGCAGGGTGACGGCTGTCGCGGTCGATCCGAATGATGCCAGTGGGAACACGGTTTATGTGGGGACTACGGGGGGCGGGGTTTGGAAGTCGGTGAATGCGGCCGGGCCGCTGGCGGGGGTGAGTTTCACGGCGCTGACGGATACGCTGCCGGTGTTTGCCGCGAACAACTCGAGCGGCGTGATTCCTTCGTTGAGTATCGGGTCGGTGGCGGTGCAGCCCGTGAGTAATCCGGTGGTGCTGGCGGGGACAGGGGACCCGAACGATGCTACGGATTCTTATTACGGCGAGGGGATTTTGCGGTCAGCCGATGGGGGGTTGACGTGGACGCTGGTGCAGGGATCGCGGGACGGGGCGGCGGGGAACCATTCGTTTGTGGGGCTGAGTGTGGCGGGGTTGGCGTGGAGTTCGTCTACGCCGACGCTGGCGGTGGCCGCGGTGTCGGATGCGGCGGAGGGTGTGGCGGTGGGGGCGGGAAATGCGGTATCGGTGCGTGGGCTGTACTACTCGAATGATGCGGGTGTGACGTGGAAAATGGCGACGCTGTACGACGGGGCGAGCGTGGTGCAGCAGCCGCAGGCGCTGGGGACGGGGCAGGTTGGCAATGCGGCTTCGGCAGTGGTTTGGGACGGACTGCGGCAGAGGTTTTATGCGGCGGTAAGGGCGCATGGATTTTATGAGAGCGCGGATGGGGCTACTTGGACTCGGTTGGTGAACCAGCCGGGGGCGGGGTTAACCTCGGCGGCTTGTCCGGTCGGAGCGAATGGGCTGGGGGCGGCGAGTTGCCCGATGTTTCGCGGCGCTCTGGCGGTGCAGGCGGCGACGGGCGATTTGTACGCGCTGAGTGTGGATGCGGCGAACAATGACAATGGGCTTTGGCAGGACTTGTGTGGGGTGGCGGGATCGGCGTGCTCTACGCCGGCGGTGGTGTTTGGGCATCGGATTGATGCTGGCGCGATGGATACGGGCGGAGTGGTCGTGCAGGGGGATTATGACCTGGCGCTGGCGGCTTCCGCGGTTGGGGGCGGGACGTTGCTGCTGGCGGGGACGGTGGATGTTTATCGGTGCGTGATGGCGGCGGGTGCGAGTGCGTGTACGTTGCGGAATACTACGAATGCGGTGAATGGATGCAATGCTCCGGCGACGGTCGCTCCTGCGGAACATGCGCTGGCGCTGGTTGGGACGCTGACATTTTTGGGAAATGATGGTGGGCTTTGGCGGTCGCTGGACGGCGTGGCGGAGACGGGGCAGGCTTGCAGCGCGAGCGATGCGGGGCACTTCGAGAATTTGAACGGAGCGATTGGGTCGCTGGCCGAGGTGACTGGGTTTGCGCAGCCGCCGGGGGATGCGGAAACGCTGCTGGTGGGGCTGGGGGCGAATGGGTCTGCGGGGACCAGTGCGGCGAGTGCGATGGCGGCGTGGGCGCAGTTGGGAGCGGGTGAGGGTGGGTACCCGGCAATCGATGCGGCGCAGACTTCGAACTGGTATGTGGCTACGGGGGCGGCGGTGAGTTGGAAGCTTTGCGCGTTGGGTGCGGCCTGCACGGCGGCGGATTTTGCGGGAGCGGCTACGGTGGGGTTGGCGCAGGTGGGGTTCGACGCGGCGCTGCTGGATGCGCCTACGCTGCTTGATCCTGCGCTGACGGCGAATTTGGTGTTGGGGACTTGCCGGGTGTGGCGCGGGCCGGCGGGGGTGGGGAGTTCGTGGAGTTCGGCGAATGTGATCAGTAAGCCGTTGGGTGGGGGATCGGTGCCTTGCGGTGCGGGGAGCTCGCTGGTGCGGAGCGTCGCTGCGGGCGGGCCGGTGGGCGCTTCGGGAAATGCGCAGAATGCTGGGTCGACGGTGCTGTATGCGGGGATGGCTGCGGGTGGAAGCGTCGGTGGTCATGTGTTCGTGACTACATCGGCGGCGACCGCGAACAATGCGACGGGCTGGACGGATGCGGGCGTGGGCATCGTTACGAATGATGTGGCGAATGCGAAAGTGTTCAATCCGGTGGGGTTCGATGTGTCGTCGGTGATGGTGGACGCACACGATGCGACGGGCGGAACGGTTTATGCGACGGTGATGGGGTTTGGGGTGCCGCATATTTACCGGTCGGTGGATTTTGGAGCGCACTGGTTGAATCTGAGTGCGAACCTGCCGGACGCTCCGGCGAATGCTTTGGCGGTCGATCCGAACGATGCGAATACCGTGTACCTCGGTCTCGACACGGGGGTTTATGTGACGACGCAGGTGGCGACCTGCGCGACGGCTTCCTGCTGGAGTTTGCTTGGGACTGGTTTGCCAGATGCACCGGTGACCGGGCTGGCCGCGGCGGTGAACATGCCGACCGGCGACGGGCGCAATGGGACGCTGCGGGCTTCGACTTACGGGCGCGGGATGTGGGCTACGCCGCTGTTGTCTGCGACGTTTCCTCCGCAGCCTGCGATGACGCTGCCGGCGACGAGTTTTGGTTTTGCGGCGCAGGCGGTGGGAACGCTGAGCGCAGCGCAGACGTTGACGATTTCGAGTAGTGGGAGTGCTCCAATGACGATCGGGACTCTGACGCTGACGGGGGATTTTGTGGAGAACGACACGTGCTCGGGGCAGACGCTGCCAGTGGGTGCGACGTGCGCGGTGACGTTGCGGTTTGCGCCGGCGGCGGTCGGGATTCGGAACGGTCTGCTGACGATTTTTGCGAACGTTGTGGGAGGGCAGGCGTCGATTTCGCTAAGCGGGACGGGGACGGCTCCAGCGGCGATTGTGGTGGCGCCGGTGGCGTTGACGTTTGCGGCGACGCTGCTGGGACAGACCACGGCGGCGCAGGGGATTACGGTTTCGAATAACGGTGGGACGGCTTCGGCACTGAGCGTGCCGGTGGCGACGGGGGACTTCAGCGTCTCGGCGAGTACGTGCGGGGCGACGCTGGGGGCGGGCGCGACGTGCCTGGTGTCGGTGGTGTTTACACCTGCCGCGAGCGGGTTGCGGACGGGGACGCTTTCGGTGACCGACGATGTCGGGACGCAGACGACTGCGCTGACCGGAACGGGCTTGGCGCCGGCGACGGATACGGTTAATCCGCTGTCGCTGACGTTCGCGACGCAGTTGATTGGCACGACCAGCGCGGCGCAGCAGGTGTCGATCACGAACAGCGGCGATGTGGCGTTGACGGGCGTGAGTGCAGGGATTGGGAGCGGGCCGTTTGTGGTGTCGGGAGCGTGCGGGACGGTCGCGGCGCGTTCGACATGCGTGTTGAGTGTGGTGTTTGCGCCGACCCTCACCGGTGCGGCGAGTGGGACGTTGACCGTGAGCGATGGGTTGGGGACGCAGACGGTGACGCTGTCAGGGACGGGTGTGGCGCCGGCGGGGGCGCTGCTGACGCCTGCCGGTGGACTGTCGTTTGGGCCGCTGGCGGTGGGGCTGACCTCGACCGCGCAGACGTTGACGCTGGCGAATAATGGCGGGTTGACGCTGACGATCTCGGCGGTGAGTGTGAGTGGAGATTTTCGGATTGTGTCGACGACTTGCGGAACGACAGTGGCGGTGGGTGCGACGTGTTTGTTGACGGTAACGTTTGTGCCTACGGCGGTGGGGTTGCGGAACGGGCTGCTGACGGTTTCCGGGAACGTTTCGGGAGGGCAGGCGACGGCTTCGCTGACGGGGACGGGGCTGGCTTCGGCAACGCTTGTGCTGGCGCCGACGACGTTGACGTTCGCGGCGACGGCTCTGAACCAGACGACGGCGGCGCAGAGGATAAGCGTCTCGAATACGGGCGGGACTGCGGCTATGCTCAGTGCGCCGGTGTTGACTGGGGACTTTCAACTCGCGGCGAATACTTGTGGAGTGACCCTGGCCGCGCAGGCGGGGTGTGCGCTTTCCGTGGTGTTTACGCCGACAGCCAGCGGGGTGCGGAGTGGGACCCTGGCGATTACAGACGCGGCGGGGATGCACAATGTCCTGCTAACGGGCACGGGGCTGGGTGCGGCAGCGGTGGTGCTGACGCCTACGTCGTTGACGTTTGCGGCGACGATCGTAAACCAGACGATGGCGGCGCAGATTATTACGGTGGCGAACACGGGGGGGTGGCGACTCCGCTGAGCGTGCCGGTGCTGACGGGCGATTTTCACCTGACGGCGAATACGTGCGGGGTGATTCTTGCGGCTCAGACGGCGTGCTCGCTGGCTGTGGCGTTTACGCCGACGGCGGGCGGGGTGCGGAGTGGCACGGTGTCGGTGACAGACGACGCGGGCTTGCAGACGGCCGCGTTGACGGGAACAGGGACGGCTCCGGCGACCGATACGCTGGGGCCGCTGTCGCTGACGTTTGCGGCGCAGTCGATTGGGACGGCGAGCGGGGCGCAGCAGGTGTTGATGACCAACAGCGGGGATGTGGCGTTGACGCTGGTGAGTGCGGCGATTTCGAGTGGGCCGTTTACGGTAGTGAGTGGCTGTGGCGTCGTGGTGCCGGCGAAGTCTACTTGTGCAATCAGTGTGACGTTTGTGCCGGCGGCTACGGGGGCGGCGACTGGCGTGCTGACGGTGGGGGATCAGTTTCAATCGCAGACTGTGTTGCTGTCGGGGACGGGTGTGGCGCCGGCCGGAGTTTCGCTGACGCCGGTGGCGGGCCTGGCGTTTGGGGCGATTGGTGTGGGGCTTACATCGGCAGCGCAGGTGTTGACGCTGACGAATAACGGCGGCGTGGCGCTGACGATTTCTGCGATGAGTGTGAGTGGGGACTTTCATCTGGCGTCGACTACATGTGGAGCGACGCTGGCGGCGGGATCGGCTTGTGCGCTGTCGATTGTGTTTGCGCCGAGTGTTGGAGGAGCGAGGATTGGGGTGGTGACGCTGGTCGATAGTGCTCCCGGTGGGACGCAGACGGTGCAGCTTGTGGGGGTGGGGATTGACTTTACGTTTGTGGCGACGTCGGCTACCACGATGACTGTGACGAATGGGGGGACGGCGGTTTATACGCTGCTGTTGACGGCTCCGGCGGGGGTGAGCGGGACGGCGGCGATGGACTGCACGGGGAGGCCGTCGCATGGGTTGTGCACGGTGACGCCTTCGGCTGTGACGCTGAATGGGGCGACGGTGGTGATCGTGACGGTGCAGACCGGGCTGGCCGCGGCGTCGGTTACACGGCCGAAGTTTTGGGAGGAGCGTGGCGTGATGGTGCTCGCCCTGATGCTGCCGGTTTTTCTGGTGCGGCGACGGAAGCGGTTGGGGGTGATGTTCGTTGCGATGGTGATGCTGTTGGGCGGGTGCGGGGCGGGGCGGCAGATCCCGGCCGGCGGGTTGACGGGACCGGCTACGCCTACGCCTTCTGGAACGTATAACCTGCTGGTGAGTGGGAGCTCGGCGGGAGTTTCACACAGTGTGGGGTTGACGCTGGTGGTGCAGTAATGGCTAGTGCGCCAACACGTGCCAATGGCGGTGGGCGCGATAGACGTAGTGGCCGATGAGCCAGCCGGTGGCCGAGCCGATCAGCACGTCCGAGGGAAAGTGCTGTTGGCCGAGGACGCGGGTGAGGCTAACTCCTGTAGCGAGCGAGTAGATGCCGGCCTGGGCCCAGGGGGATTTGTACTCGGCCGCTAACACGGCGGCGGAAGACCAGGCCGTCACGGCGTGTCCGGAGATGAAAGAGCCGTTGGGGCCGGACTTGCCGACGAAGAATTCGCCTTGCGCGTTGTCTACGTTGGGGCGCTCGCGGTAGGAGACGAGCTTGACTACTTCGGCGACGATGTTGGCGTCGATGACGGCTTCGCCTGCGAGGAGGCCGGTCTCCTTGGAGTGTTCGCTGTTGGTCACGTGGCCGGCTAGAAAGATTACTGCGGGAACTGCGATGAATCCGTCGCGCAGGCCATCGGAGACGTTGATGGCTGCGTCGTTGAAGGAGGGGTTCTGGCTGACAACGCGGCGCATCGTGTGGGTGTCGGTGGCGAAAGCGGCTCCGGTTGCGACGGTCAGCGGTAGCAGCCACTTCAAGTCGCGGGTTCGAATGTAGCTCGGCGAGATGACGATGTGGCCCATGTCAAGGAGGATATGTTTGGGCAGATTCATCACGGTAGCTTCGCTGTGCGGGACGTCCTGGATCGGGATCTCGTCACTGTCTCGCGGCGTGAGCGCTGATGGAGCATCCGGGAGTGCAGCCATCTTTATTGCGCTGCTTGCTGCTTGGGCGGGCAACGGCGGCGCACCGTTATCCGCGATATCCTGCCCATAGGCCAGCGCAGAGGCGGAGAGCAAGATTGTGAGTGTAAAAACGCAGAGACCTGGGCGACGATGCTGCATAAACATTGGTTCGGTATCCTCAGAAAAAGTTTGATGCGTACGTAGATGCCCCACTGGGCCTTGTCAGACCTCATTACGAAAAGTTCATTCAGGCAGGTGTTTAGTATGTTCAGATTCATCGTATCTCTCCTTGCAGTGCTTTGTGCCCTGCCGGCTGTCGCGCAATCGACAGCGCGGGTGGGGCTGGCTTCGCGCACGTTCCATCCGGCGGTGTCGCGCAACTGGCGCGGAGCCGAAGCGCACGAGCTGCATTGCGTTATCTGGTACCCCGCCGTGAACACGGCTGTCGAAACTCCGCAGATCATTGGACCTCCGGACGCTCCGCTACTGGAAGCTGGTTCCGCGATGCCGCATGCTGAGTTTGCGCCTACGCTGTCGAAGCTGCCGCTGATTGTGCTGTCGCATGGCACGGGTGGAACGGCGATGCAGATGGCGTGGTTAGGAACGGCGCTGGCCCGCGCCGGCTTTGTTGCTGTGGCGGTGGATCATCCGGGCAATAATGCGACCGCGCCTTACACTGCTGAAGGTTTCTTGCTGTGGTGGGAGCGCGCGACGGACCTTTCCGAGGTGATCGACGGCATTCTTGCGGACTCGGATATTGGTTCGCACGTTGATCCGACGCGCATTGGCGCGGCGGGGTTCTCGATTGGCGGTTACACGGTGCTCGAGCTTGCGGGAGCACAGACGGACGTTGGCGTGCTGTACAAGATGTGTCGCGAGCATCCTGAGATGACGACCTGCCACGTGCAGGAAATGCGCGATATGGGCAGCCCTGATGAGATGCTGGCGACGGTGCGCAGGTCGAGCGGAGAATCTCTGGCGCGTGCTGCGGATTCTTATCGCGACCCGCGGGTGAAAGCCGTTTTCGCTATCTCGCCTGCGGTGGCGATGACGCAGACTCCGGAGAGTCTCCACGCGATTCGGATCCCGGTTGAAATTGCAGTCGGTGCTGCCGACCCTATCGCCGTCCCCAAGGACAATGCCGACTATTTGCGTGCGAACATCCGCGGCGCGCGGGAGACTACGCTTCCCGGGAACGTGGCTCATTACACCTTTCTCGACACATGTACGGCTGCCGGGAAGGCGAGGCTTCCGGTTTACTGCAATGATGGTCCGGGTGTCGACCGGGATGCGGTGCATGCGCAGGTTGGCAAGTTGGCCGCGACGTTCTTCGATCGGGCTCTGAAGGTCGGCAGGGCGAAGTAACGGCTTATTTTGGGAGCGGCACTTCGCCGTACCAGTAGGACTCGCGGTGGCGGACCGTTGACTTGTAGTCGGGGACTTCTACCGTGATTTTGTGCAGGCCCGGCGTCGTGTCTCCGTGCGGCTGGAAGCTGAGGAGATAGCCGTTGTGCACGTGGTTCGCGAGGCCACCGAGGCTGCGGTCGAAGCTCTTCTGGGTGGCAAAGTTGATGTACTCGCCGCCGGACATGCGGGCGAACTCCTTAGGTGCATTTTTGCGGAGTGCCTGTACTGCCATCAGGATCATGCCGATAGGGCCGCCGGCTGCTCCGTTGCTGTGTTTGAGGTCTTCCAGGACAGCGGACCTGCCAGGCGAAAAGGCGACGGCATCGACGACAATGTTGCTCTTGCCGAGACGCTCGATGACGGCTGCGGGCTTGGTCTCGCTGCCGTGGTCGCGGGTCTCGGAGATGAGAAGAATGGCGCGGCGGCGATGGGGGTCGCGGGTTTCCAGGAGCTTGGCGGCGTAGTTCACCGCGTCGTAGATGGAGGCTCCGCCGTCGTCGTTGCAGGGTTGATATTTCTTTACGATGGCGTGGGTTGTGTCGGGGTCTGCTGAGAACCCGCCCAACAGCTCTGGTTCGGTGCCGAAGGAGACGACCGCGGTCTCCTGCTCGGCTTCGCCGCTGATCGCATCGACCATGGTAGCGAGGCCGCGGAGATTGTCCTGCTCCATCTCCGCCGAGCGCGAGCACTGGACTAACACCACCAGCGAAAGCGAGCTTACTTCTTCGTCCTGCTCCATGTGGATGGTCTGCTCGATGCCGTTGTCTTTGACGATGAACTGAGAAGCTTTCAGGCCGTAGAGGACGTTGCGCTTGGAGTCCTGGACGAGGACGGGGACAAGGACGAGGTTCGACTGCACGGTGATGGTGGAAGTTTGCGCCGATGCGATGCAGCAGACGGCGCACAGTCCCGCATAGATCGCGAGGCAAACAAGAGCAGAAACAATCCGCTGATGCAGAACGTGGCGTCTGAAGGGGAAAACGTGCATCGGTTCAAGGCCCATAAATCGGAAACAAGGTCACTCGGATGAATCCGATTCTCGAGCCCTTTCGTCCGCGTGTCGAACAGTGGAATCCAGCTGCATCAAGCTGTCGGCAAGTGCAGGGTTCCAGTCTGCGATATTTCTGGCGGCTATCGGGCCAATCTGAAACGCCTTCGAGTAGGGCTGCTCCAGAGGCCATTGGTCTTCGATCGCATTTTTGAGAGAGTGCAAGGCCTGCATCTCGGCCCGGACAACCACGTCCGGCGAACGCTCTTCGGATTCCTGGCACTCGCGCAAAACATCGTCCAGCGTCGCAATCAAGCGCGCAGCCCCCTCTGGAGCGCGATCGCGCGAGCTTGGATAGTCAGTATCTATCAGTCGCTGGAGGCTTCCCATGGCTACATTCTCCTGACGCTTTCCAGCCAGTCTGGCGGCAAGACATATTGTACGCCGCCGCCTCTTCCGCCTATGGTCGGGATGCGACCGGTTTCGAAGTCGGCGGCTGTACATCTCACAACAAGCAATGGCTTTTCGAGCACGAAGCGTTGGCAATGCCGCCCGTCCATCACGATGCCCAGGGATGACGGGCGGCTCTCCACTGGCGCCGCATGTTTGCCCGGTACGCCTCCATCGCGAACGTAGACAACGAACGTTTCTCCAGCTGGCAATGTGACCGCTTCTACGGGGTGTGTGAAATCCGTTCCAGCAAGATGACTTTCCAGGATTGCGGGATCGACGATGCCGTGGGCTCGATAGGCCGCCATCAAGATGGATCGAAGCTTGTTTTCGCGCGTCAACCGTTGTCCACGCGAAGCACCAGGCACTTGAGATAGCGTGTCTCTGGCAGCGTCAGCACCTCTGGATGGTCGGGTGCGGCGGCGCGGGTTTCTAGCAATTGAACGCGCTTGCCTGCGTCGTTGGCGGCCGCGGCGACTACGTCGGTGAACTCGCCCAGCGAGACGTGGTGAGAGCAGGAGCAGGTCACGAGAGTGCCGCCTGGGTTGAGTAGACGGAGGGCGCGCAGGTTGAGTTCCTTGTAGCCTCGAACCGCTCCTTCAGCGGCGCGCTTCGATTTTGCGAAGGCTGGTGGATCGAGGACGATGGCGTCGAATTTCCTGGTTGGATCGGCGCGGGCTGCATCGTCGTAGGCGCGCATGAGCTCGAAGGCGTCGGCTTCGATCCAGTCGGTTTCGGCGCGGAGGTGGGGATTGCGTTCGAGGTTGCGATCGGCTGCTTCGAGTGCGGCGCGGCTGGCGTCTATGCCGGTCACTCGATCGCAAACCTGCGCGAGATGGAGTGCGAAACCGCCCTGGTAGGTGCAGACATCCATCGCCCGGGCGTTGCGGCCGGAAGCTTCGACCCACCGTGCTGGGGCTGCATAGTTGAGGCGCTGATCGAGGAAGGCTCCGGTTTTCTGACCGGCTTCTGCGTCGTACTCAAAGCGCAGGCCGTTGAGTAGGAACTCTGTTTGCGTCTTCGCTTCTGCGCTTGCAAATAATGGGCCGGCGGCGGGTGGGATCAACTGTTCGAGTTCGCGAATGCGCGGGTCGGGGCGCTCCCAGATTGTCAGCGGCGCGTCTGCGAATTCATCTCGGAGGGCTTGCACTACTACGCTGCGGATGTCGTCCTGAGCGGTGCCTTGGGTGAGCAGTTGGAGAAGTACGAGGTCGTTGTAGCGGTCGGCGACTATGCCGGGAAGAGCGTCTGCCTCGCTGAAGATCAGGCGGTGGGCGTTGTCGGTGTCGGTTACGGGAGCGAGGATCCTGCGACGGGCCAGCGCTGCCGCTACTTTTAGGTGGACGTCTGCGACATAATCAGCGCGAGACCAGCCGGGTGTGCGGGAGACGACGCGGGCGGCGATCTGCGAGGCGCTCGAGTAGATGGCGGAGCCGAGCGCCAAGCCGCGACCGTCGACTACTGTGACAACGGACCCGGCATCGAGGCTTTCGGTTGCGCCTTCGAGGTCGGTGCGGTAGACCCATAGATGCCCGGTGCGCAGGCGGTCTGCTGCTCTCCGTGTCACTCGCAGCGTGTTTGCTGTAGGCGATGCCATCAGCACAGTCTAACCTTCGCCCATAGAATCGTTGTAGATGCCTGTGCCTGCAAATCACTTCGACGTAATCGTTTTGGGGGCCGGAGCGGCGGGCATGATGTGCGCTTTCGAGGCTGGGCGGCGTGGCAAGCGAGTGCTTATGCTGGAACATTCCGATCGTCCGGGGCGGAAGATACTGATCTCCGGGGGCGGGCGGTGCAACTTCACCAACGTGCATACGCGGGCCGAGAACTTCCTATCGGGCAATCCCCATTTTGCGAAATCTGCGCTGGCACGGTTTACTCCCGCGGATTTCATTTCGCTGGTTGAGAAGCACGGCATTCGATATCACGAGAAGACTTTGGGGCAGCTGTTTTGCGACGACTCCGCTACGCGGATTGTGAACCTGCTGCAGACGGAGTGTGAGGAAACGCACGTGATTTTGCGCAGCGGCGTTGAGGTTGTCTCGGTCATGAATGTGACGGCTGATGATGTGCGGTTTCGCGTGGATACCAGTACCGGGGCGTTCACGGCGCAATCTGTTGTCGTTGCGACTGGAGGCTTGAGTATCCCGAAGATGGGTGCGACGGGGATTGGCTACGACATTGCGCGGCGGTTCGGTCACACTATTGTTGAACCGCGTGCGGGGCTGGTGCCGCTCGTGCTGGCTCCGAGTGATCGCGACAACTGGTGCGACCTTACGGGGCTTTCTACTGACGCGATTGCTACGGCGCCTGTGGTGGAAAAGCCGCGTGGGCGGCCGCGTCCTGCGACTGCGTTTCGGGAAAAATTACTGATTACGCATAAGGGTTTGAGTGGGCCTGTGGTGCTGCAGATTTCTTCGTTCTGGCAGCCAGGGAAGCCGCTCACTTTCGATCTCGCGCCGGGGTTGGAGGTTTTTGCGCCACTGCTGGCTAGCAGTTCTGGCCGTGACGACATCACGCTGCTGCAGACGCTGTCTGCGGTGCTTCCGGCTCGGTTTGCAAAGCGGTGGTTGATGACGCGCAGCGAGATTGATTACACCAATGCGGGGCTCGCGCGGCTTGAAAGCGAGCTTCATGCATGGACGTTTACGCCCGCTGGAACTGAGGGGTTTGAGAAGGCGGAGGTCACGGTGGGTGGGGTCGATACGAATGAGTTAAGTGCGCAAACTATGGAGAGCCGGACGACGCCGGGGCTTTACTTTATTGGCGAAGTTGTGGACGTGACTGGGTGGCTGGGTGGGTATAACTTTCAGTGGGCATGGGCGTCTGCGGTCGCTGCCGGCCGGAATCTCTAGCCTACGGTGCTT